>URZS01000088.1 GCA_900552445.1 uncultured Veillonella sp.
CATTACCTGCAGCGGTTATGGGGATGCTTGTTGTGTATACCTTTAAAGATACAATTGTGTTATCCTATCCATATGGAGTACCGGAACTTATTGCTTTATTAGTGACCGTTGGTATACATGTATGGAAACGAAATATGTTCATGTCTATTGGGGCAGGCACTGTAGTGTATATGATACTTATACAAGCCGTATTTAATGTACCTAAATAGAATAAAGTACAATAAAATAAATAAACCACTTATATCTATTCCTAAAAGAAGGGAGATATAAGTGGTTTTCTTTTTATCTTAGTTGTAATAGTCTTTCTAGACCTGGTGCGGTGTGGTGATCTTCCAAGAAGTCTTGTTGATCTAATAATTCCATAACGTCCATGTCGATGTTAGTGAGTTTGAAGTCGAATACATCAAAGTTAGCTTCCATATGGCTTATATTATTTGCCTTTGGCAATGGAATAATGCCTCGTTGAATATGCCAACGCAAGATGATTTGGTGTTTACTAACGCCGTATTTTTCAGCCAAGCTTTTAATGATCGGGTGGTCGAAAATCGGTTGGCGATCACGAGTAAATGGAGACCACGCCATGCCTACTACTTGATGTTTACGCATTAATTGTAATAAGGATTGACGTTGGTTGAATGGGTGGCACTCGATTTGGTTCACCACAGGTTTTATATTACAGTGGTACAGCAAGTCGATGAGGCGATCTTCGTAGAAGTTAGAGAGACCTAGACCACGCAATACGTTTTGGTCGTATAACTCCTCCATAGCACGCCATGAGCCGTAGTAATCTCCCAAAGGTTGGTGTACAAGCATGATGTCGATATAATTAGTGTCTAATTTTTTTAGAGAACTTTCAACAGCACGCATCGTATTATCATAGCCTGCATCGGTGTGCCAAATTTTTGTAGTAATAATGATATCTGTACGATTAACGCCAGATGCTTTGATACCTCTGCCAACGGCTTCTTCGTTGCCGTAGTAAGCCGCTGTATCGAGCAAGCGATAGCCTACGCCAAGTGCATTAGCAACGGCTTGCTCCGTTTCTCCTTCGGTGCCAGTTTTATAAGTGCCATAACCGATAGAGGGGATAAAGCTGCCGTTATTTAATATTCTAAAGTCCATCCGTTCTTCCATGAGAACCTCCGTTATATCCATAAATTAAAGAAGTTAGCTTTCATATAATTCTAATTGATTTTATGATATACTAAGGTATTGATAAAAATCAATATGATAGGAAGTGACAGAATGAAAATCAATCGTTTATGTTCTGTAATTGCTATGCTTGGTGTTATACTAATGGCGCTCGCCATTGCCGGTTGCGGTCCGAAAACTGTATCCGTAGCAGAGGTAACATACAAGGATATGCCGTTACAGATACATAATGACGCCAATGTAACAGCCCTTAACAAGGCGACAGTAACGCCGACCTTAACAGGGCAGGTCGTATATGCTGTGAAAGTAGGCGACCAAGTACAGCAAGGCCAAACCTTGGCAACTGTAGATACATCGGCTTTACAACAACAGCTGGCATCCTTACAAGGTCAGTTAGCGCAAGCTCAATCGCAATCATATGCGACATCTGTAACGACTACGACGGCTGCGTCCGTAGATAGTGCTCAATTAGCACAGGCACAGAAAATGCGTGAAGCAGGCATGATTACACAAAAAGAATATGATCGCATTGTGGAACGATCTCAACCACAAACTACGACAGTAACAACTGGCGGTGGTGGCGGTGGCGCTAATGTAGCAGCTATCGAAGCACAAATCGCTCAAGTATCGGCACAAATGGCTGCATCCACAATTGTAGCTCCTATAGCAGGTACGGTGACGGCTATTTATAACGAAGACCGTCAAATGGCGATTGCAGATCGTCCGTTTATGATGATACAACAAACTACACCGATGGTAGCATCTCTCAGCATTCCTCGTGATGCGGCGATGAAACTGGGCACACCGGAGGCAAAAAACGGCATGAAAGTGCTCCTCAAGGTGGCTGAACAAGAATTACCAGGTGAATTAACTTACGTAGATATTACGCAACCTGAAACGGTGCCTAGCGTATTGGTGAAAGCAACTTTCAACAACGACAAAGGACTCATTAAGGCTGGCGAATTCTATACACTCGTTATCGAATCTAATGTGAAAGCAAAAATATTGACCGTTCCATCTAAGGCGGTTCGTGAAAACTCTGACGGCAAATATGTCTATGTATTGACTGAAAATAATACAGTGGACGTACGCGTCGTAGAGATAGGCATCACAGAAGGCGATGATGTAGCTATTATTTCTGGTCTAAACGCAGGTGACAAGGTTATCACCACTGATGGAACCTTTGTGTTAGGCGAATCTGTAAAATTGTAATTACGAACCGAAAGGTTCTATACTAGAGTTTTAAAATTATGTGGAATGCATGATAGTAAGAAACTTTCACAGTCTGTGAAAGCAACCTCGTAAGGGGAATCTGATAGGAGGGATTATTATTTTAGAATTTAAACGTTTTGAATTAAGAGATAAACCATTAATCGACAAGTATTTTGAACAACATCATTATGAAGCATCTGACAACTGTTTCACTACATTGTTCATGTGGCAAGATCCGTACGGCATCCGTTGGGCTGAAGAAAATGGCGTGTTGTACATCCAAGGTGGCGGTAAGCGTGAAACATTCCTATTGCCTCCATTTGCTGGTAAAGATGCTAAGTTCCTTGATGGTTTATTGCGCGCTAAAGAATGGTTCGTAGAAAATAAATTGCCATTCCGCTTTAAAGGTGTTAGCAAAGCAGTAAAAGAGCGTATGGAAGACCTATGTCCTGGTCGCTATGAGTTCACACCTGACCGCGATAACTACGAATACATTTACAAATCTGAAGATCTTATCAATTTGTCTGGTAAGAAGTTCCGTCAAAAGAAAAATCATTTAAACCAATTCCGCATGCAATATTCTAACTATGAGTACTTGCCAATTACGGAAGATATCATTCCATTATGTCGCGAAACAGCAGCATCTTGGGTGGAAACTCACCACGAAGAAGGTATCGAAGACGAATTAGTAGCTATTAATTTATTGTTCGATAACTGGGAAGCACTAGGCCTTAAAGGCGGCGCCATTAAATTGTTTGGCCGTGTGGAAGCCTTCAGTATCGGTGAGATCTTAAATGATAGAATTGCTTTGATTCATATTGAAAAAGCAAATCCAGATATTCGTGGTTTGTACCAAGCGATTAACAATGAATTCATTCGTCATGAATTTAGCGAAGTTGAATTCATCAACCGTGAAGAAGACATGGGCTTGCCTGGCCTTAGTCAAGCAAAAGAATCTTACAACCCAGATCACTTTGCTGAAAAATATGACGCAGTATATGCTAACGAAGCAGATAATGCGACAGGCGGTAAATAAAAATCTGAGCTATGAAGCCGATGTGCTTCATAGCTCATTTTGTTATAATAGAAGTGTTAGCCTATCTATTTATATTTACATTACGTATCATCATGGCGATGCGATGCGATGCGATGCGATGCGATGCGACAGATAGAAGCCTTTATGATATAACGAGGACATAATTATGGAATTTAGAATTGCAACGGCTCAAGATACGCCACATGTAGAAAACCTATGGGCGTACTGCTTTGAACCTAAGGAAGATCCATTCTTCCAATATTATTTTACTAATTGCTATGAACCAGAACATACAATGGTTGGTCTAGAACAAGATCAATTGTTAAGTACTGTTCATTTGCGTCAATATAATCTTAATGTACGCGGTGCTGTACTGCCTACGAGCTACATGGTGGGCGTAGCCACACATCCTGCAGCTCGCCGTGGCGGTGTAGGTGGTGCGCTATTGACCGCTGCCTTAGAGGAACTTCGTCAGCGCGGTCAAGCTATGACGATTTTGATGCCTTCTAAAGCGGCTTTTTACCAACAATATGGTTGGGAACTTTATGCTCATCAATGGGTGAACACCATGTCTCTTGAAGACTTGCGCCCTATGACGGATAAAACGTTGAGCTTTGGCTTGCTTAATAGCGTAGACCAATGGACTTTACTAGATCCAGTATATAAAGCGTATACTGCGCGTTTATCTGGTTATGCAGAGCGCGGTGAAAAGGAATGGAAACGCTTGCTCGGCAGCTTCTTTGTGGAAGGCGTAAACATCGCTGTTGTGCGCAATGATGAAAATATCATCGAAGGTTATGCGGTCTATCGTTTAGGCCAACCTGAAATTCTTGTTTCTGAATTGGTGTATACTACACGCCGTGCACAACGGGCATTGCTCAATTATTTCTACAATCATCGCTCCCAAGGCACTTCTATCCGTTGGAATGAAGGTCTTCACGATACATACTATCGTTTCTATCCAGATGGTAGAAGCGGCCATGCCACTATGCCGTATATGATGAGTCGTATTGTTGATGTGAAAGCGGCTCTTGAAGCGATTCCTGTCAATCCAGAGGCATTGATGATGCCTATTACTTTGACCTTTGGTGTTAAAGATAGCCTTTGTGCCTGGAATGAAGGTCGCTACGAAGTACAATACGGCGGTGCATTAACTCCAACAGTTAAGAAAGTATCTGATACGCTTGAAGGCGAAGTCGATCTTACGGTTGAAGTAGGCGCTTTGAGCCAACTTTTGATGGGCACATTAACAGCACGTGACCTTGCCTTTGAAGGTAAACTTTCAGTAGGTCAAGAATGGTTAGATTATTTCGATATCCTCTATCCTGAACAAAAAACATATATTAACGAATGGTGGTAATATGAGCTGGAAAACGTATACGGTAAAAGAACCGACAGAATTAACAGTCTCTAAATATGTAAAGGAACGATTTTCCTTGTCTTCTCGGGATATCCAAATGATGTTCCGCAAGAAACGGGTGAAAGTAAATAGCCGTGTAGCCCATTCTCAGCGAGCACTTAAAAAGGGTGATGTGCTCACATTAGAATTACCGCAAGATAAGGATTATGGGGTAGATGTAGAAAAGGGTCCTATTACTGTTCTCTACGAAGATGCACATACCTTGGTGGTCAATAAGGATCCCTTTATGCTCGTTCATCCAGCAGGTCAAACAAAGTCTTGCACCTTGAGTAACTATGTGGCTGGTTATTATGCGAAAAAGGGCGTAGTTCATAAGGTGCGCCCTGTGCATCGCCTCGATCGCGACACATCGGGTTGTATTCTCTTTGGCAAAACTAAGGAAGCGCAACAGTACTACACAGATGAACTACAAGCTGGTCGTATCGATCGCATCTATACAGGTCTTGTAGAAGGTCGCATTGACTCGGATGGCATTGTTGATGCGCCTATCGGTGTCGATCCCGTATTTGATAACCGCCGTGTCATCGATGAATTTGGTCAACCAGCACAAACGGAATATACCGTTCTTAGTCATGATGGAGATCATACCTTATTGCGATTTAAATTGCTCACAGGTCGAACTCATCAAATTCGTGTACACATGGCGCACATCGGACATCCTATCGTTGGTGATGCTATGTATGGCACACGTAACAAACCTTATACACGTCAATGCTTGCATGCATCGGAATTAACCTTTGTGCCTTATGGAATGGACGCAGCGGTTACGGTCACTTGTGAAGTAGGAGAGAACTTTGGTCGAGAA
>URZS01000089.1 GCA_900552445.1 uncultured Veillonella sp.
ACCCTGTTATGGGATTTCCCGTTGAAGATATGTGGCGGATGTTGTGGTACGAATGAGCAGCATCTTCGGAATTTTGCAGAGATGCTGACTTTGAATAGTGTGCCGATATGCTAATGAAAGAATGAAGAAATGAATAATTAAAGAATGAAAAATTAAAGAATAATCTGTCAATTGGTTGTGTAGAAAAGATATTGGATATATTTCCTACGTTTTACACATTAACAATTATAGCTTCGTTTTCATTCTTTAATTATTCATTCTTTCATTTTTTTATAATCAAATAGAGTTTTCTAATCAAGTTGTAAAAATGGATAAACGCATTCTAAATAATTTTGAGGATTTAGAATGGATAAGTTTTTAAGAGTGATTGTGCTAGTTACTAACGAGAATGTATCATATTCATCTTATTTTAATTGACATGAGTCTATAGAATACAGTACAATACCCTTATATCTTAAATACGAGCTATGAATGGGTATAAAGGTTTACAGGTCCTGCTTTCAGAGAGTTGCCGGTTGGTGCGAGGCAATAGAGGTTGTACGCTGACACTCTCCCGTGAGCTTTGGTGGCGAATACAGCAGTAGTCATCGACGGTGGTTCCGTTATACCCGCAACGAGTCCCAATTAGGGTGGTACCGTGTTATGAATATAACGCCCCTTTGAGCAACGACAGTTGTTCTGAGGGGCTTTTTTTATTGTAAAAGTCTAGTAAAATTACTGATTTGATGTATCTACGTTGGCATCAGCTGAATAGCATTGAAATCGGCGGTTTTACTAAACTTTCACAATGGATAGATATAATACAGCGTTATGTTTTATTAGTACAGAAAAGGTGAAGATTATGGATCAAAATCGCGTATATTTCTTCGATACAACCCTTCGTGATGGGGAACAAACACCAGGTGTGTCTTTACAAACTCCTGAAAAAATTGAAATTGCGAAAGGCCTAGTACGCCTCGGCATCGATGTAATCGAGGCTGGCTTCCCAGCAGCATCCCCTGGAGATTTTGAAGCAGTACAAACGATTGCACGCGAAGTGAAAGGCGCAACAATTTGTGCGTTGGCACGTGCTAATGAAAAGGACGTACAAAAAGCGATTGATGCATTGAAAGATGCGGAACGTAGCCGTTTGCATGTATTCATTGCTATTTCTGAACTTCATATGGAATATAAATTAAAAATGACTCGCCAAGAGGTATTGGATAAGGTTAAATCCGTATTGGCATATGCAAAAGGTAAGGTTGATGAAATCGAGTTCTCCGGTGAAGACGCGGCACGCTCTGATTTAGATTTCGCATGCCAAGTATTTGGTGTTGCAATTGCTGGTGGCGCTACAATTATTAACGTACCAGATACAGTAGGTTATATGAACCCTAATGAGTTCGGTGATAAAATCCGCTACATTAAAGAACATACACCAGGCATTGAAAATGCCATAATCTCCGTTCACTGTCATGATGACTTAGGTCTTGCTAATGCAAATACGTTAGCTGCTATTAAAGCAGGTGCACGCCAAGTAGAAGGCACAATTAATGGCCTAGGCGAACGGGCTGGTAACGTAGCGATTGAAGAAGTTGTAATGGCTCTTAAAACACGCCATGATTACTTCGGCGACCTTCAAGTGAACATCGATACAAAACAATTTACGAAAGTATCTAAACTTGTGAGCCGTTTAACAGGTGTTGTAGTTCCTCCAAATAAACCAATCGTTGGCTCTAATGCCTTTGCTCATGAGTCTGGTATTCATCAACATGGTATGATGAGCAATCCTGAAACGTATGAAATCATGACTCCTGAGTCCGTAGGGGCTGAAAAAACAGACCTCGTATTGGGTAAACACTCTGGCCGTCATGCCTTTGCTGATCATTTGGCAAAACTTGGTTTCCAATCTTTCACAGAAGAGAAAATCAACGACCTCTTCGCTAAATTCAAAGAATTGGCAGACCGTAAAAAACAAGTATACGATGATGACATTATCGCTCTTGTAGTAGATAACTTACATCATAAAAAAGCATTCGAGCTCGTGGCTCAATACTACAAATTAGGTGAAAAAGGCTACGCATACGCTGACGTTCGCCTCATGACCCCAGAAGGCGAGAAAGCAGATGCTGCCGTAGGTGATGGTCCAGTAGACGCATCCCTTAAAGCAGTTGAACGTGTTGTGGGCTTGCCAATCAGCTTAAAAGACTATCAAATCCGTGCTATTACAGCTGGTAAAGATGCCCTTGGGGAAGCAACCCTTAAGGTAGAATACAACGGTCGTTTGTACCATGGTCGTGGTATCAGCACCGATATCGTTAAATCAAGTGTGAACGCATATATTAATGCAGTTAACTCAGTATTCCTAGCTATGGAGCTAGAACAACAGGAGGAAGAATAATATGGGTATGACCATTACTGAAAAGAATATGGCTCGCCACGCGGGTCTTGATGTGGTAAAACCGGGCCAAATCATCGAATGTCATTTGGATGCGGTATTGATGAACGACATCACATTCCCACCAGCGCGTAAAGAGTTCTTAAAAATCGGCAAACCTGTATTTGACCGTCATAAAATCTACTTGGTGCCTGACCATTTCACACCAAATAAAGATATTCAATCTGCTACACAAGCGAAAGTTATGCGCGATTTCGTACGTGAACATGGTATTACAAATTACTTTGAAGTCGGTAGAATGGGTATCGAGCACGTTATTTTGCCAGAAAAAGGCCTTATCGGCCCTGGGGAAATGATGATCGGTGCTGACTCCCACACTTGTACATATGGTGCGGTAAATGCATTCTCCACAGGCGTAGGCTCCACTGATGCGGGCGTTGCTATGGCAGAAGGTAAAACTTGGTTCAAAGTGCCTGAAACTATTAAGGTTGAGCTTATTGGCAAACCTAATAAATGGGTAACTGGTAAAGATGTAATTCTAGATTTAATCGGTCAAATCGGCGTGGACGGCGCTCGTTACATGGCTCTTGAATTCGCTGGCGACGGCGTACAACACATGACTATGGCAGATCGTCTTACAATCTGTAACATGGCTATCGAAGCTGGCGGTAAATGTGGCGTATTCCCTTACGATGAAATTACTGAAGAATACATTAAAGGCCGCGTAAATCGTCCTGTAGAACCTATTAATCCTGATCCTGATGCAGTATATGCTCAAACGATTACCATTGACTTGTCCAAATTGCAACCAGTGGTAGCATTCCCTCATTTGCCATCTAACACACATTACATCAACGAAATCGACAAAGATATTAAAATCGACCAAGTTATCATCGGTTCTTGTACAAATGGCCGTTACGAAGACTTGGTGGCAGCTGCAGAAATCTTCAAAGGTCGCAAAGTAGCTCCATTCGTTCGTTGTATCGTAATCCCTGGTTCCCAAGATGTATACGATCAAGCGATGAAAGATGGCTTATTGGATATCTTCATTCAAGCTGACTGCGCTGTGTCCACGCCAACATGTGGTCCTTGCCTAGGTGGTTACATGGGTATCATGGCTGAAGGGGAACGCACTGTTTCCACTACAAACCGTAACTTCCGTGGTCGTATGGGTCACGTTGATTCTGAAGTATATTTGGCAAGCCCTTACGTGGCGGCAGCAAGTGCTGTATTAGGCCGCATTGCAGGCCCTGAGGAGGTTTAATATGGATTTTGAAAGCAAAAAAATCTGGCGCTACGGCGACGATGTAGATACAGACGTAATCATTCCGGCTCGTTACTTGGCGATTGCTGACTGGAACGAATTGGCTGAACATGCGATGGAGGACATTGATACTACATTCGCTCCAAATGTGAAAGCTGGTGAAATCATGGTAGCTGGCAAAAACTTTGGTTGCGGTTCCTCCCGCGAACATGCACCAGGCGTTATCAAAGCAAAAGGTGTGCCTGTTATCGTAGCACACTCCTTTGCACGTATCTTCTTCCGTAATGCTATCAACATCGGTTTGCCAGTAGTGGAAATCGGTGAACAAGTTGATCGTATCGATGCAGGCGATGCAATCGGCGTAGACTTGTCTAAAGGTATCGTGTACAACTTGACTAAAAACGAACAATACCAAGGGACTGAGTTGCCACAATTCATTCAAGATATTGCAGCAGCTGGCGGTCTTGTAAACTTTGCAAAAAATCGTAAATAATACTACGTTGCCGATCCTCGGTGATGCGCTGCCGCTCCAGCTAGCTTAACGGTCTGCGGCATAGCCTTGACCTACTAAAGTCGCGTTAGCGCATGCACCTCGGATCTACGTATTTTTTCTTTTGGTTTTGTTAAAAACTTTAAGACTCTTGTAGCTATCATAATCTTGAATGGATTTATGGCAGAGAGACGAGCATTTGGCTCTTGGGAGTGTGAAGGCTCGACACCGGCATATAGATTTCTAACGGTGGAATAACGAAAGATGAGTTTGTGGTTCATCCATAATATTGGTTATATGGAGAGGTAATATGAGCGAAAAGAATATCGTATTGATTCCTGGTGATGGTATCGGTACTGAGATTATTGCTGCAGCGAAGGCTGTGTGTGATGTGGCTTTTGAGAAAGCCGGTGTAAAGGTTAATTGGATTGATAAAAAAGCGGGCGGTGCGTCTATTGATGCATACGGTGTGCCTTTGACTGAGGATACTATCGAGGCTTGTAAAGCTGCTGATGCTGTATTGCTTGGTGCTGTAGGCGGTCCTAAATGGGATAATGTAGATCCTGCTATTCGTCCTGAGAAAGCAATCTTAGGTCTTCGTAAGGAGCTTGGTTTATTCTGTAACTTGCGTCCTGTAAAAATCTATCCATCCTTGCAAGAGTATTCTCCTCTTAAAAAGGAACTCGTACAAGATGTAGATTTCGTTATCGTTCGTGAGTTGACTGGCGGTATTTATTTCGGTGAACGCGAAGAGGCACAAGGTGAAGGTGCTAACGAGTTCGCTTGGGATAAAGAAACATACAGCCGTTACGAAGTAGAGCGCATCATGGACATCGCTATGGAAACAGCTCGCAAACGTAACAAAAAGGTTGTATCCGTAGATAAAGCAAATGTATTGGCTTCTTCTCGTTTGTGGCGTAAAATCGCGCAAGAGAAAGCTGCAGCTAATCCAGACATCGCAACAGATTACTTCTACGTAGATAATACAGCGATGCAACTCGTTGTAAATCCTGCACAATTCGACGTTATCGTGACAACAAACTTGTTCGGTGATATCTTGTCTGATGAAGGCGCTGTAATCTCTGGTTCCATCGGGCTTTTACCATCTGCATCCATGGGTACTGGCACAGCATTGTACGAACCAATCCACGGTTCTGCACCAGACATTATGGGACAAAACTTGGCGAACCCATTGGGTACAATTTTGTCTGCAGCTATGATGTGCCGTCATTCCCTTGATTTACCTCAAGTGGCTGACGCAATTGAAAAAGCTGTGGAACAAGTGCTCGTTGACGGTTACCGCACAGGTGATATCTACCGTGAAGGGTTAAAACGGGTAGGTACAACAGAAATGGCACAAGCTGTAATCGAACGTCTATAATCGTATGAAACAAGGTTTTGAATGCTCATAAATTGAGTTAAATCATTTCGGATTCTTATAAAGTGAGCTAAATCATTTCTAAACCTTATCATATGCGATATAATATATA
>URZS01000090.1 GCA_900552445.1 uncultured Veillonella sp.
TGTATATTGTTGAGATCAAATTAAGCGTTCGCTAAAGTTTTACCTAATTCTTGGCATTGAGCTTTACCATCATCATCAGGTTCACCCAAAAGTGCTACGCCATCAGCTACTAATTCACCACCAGCATCTTTAATGCGAGTGCCCCAGTCTTCTAACCAAGTGCCACCCCAACCATAGGAGCCAAAGATTGCTACTTTTTTACCACCCAATTTAGCTTCTAATTCTGTGTAGAATGGTTCAAATTCGCCTTCTTCTAATTGTTCTGCACCCATGTCAGCACAGCCAAGAGCTAGTTTTTCGTAAGCTGCTGCGTCATCTACGGATACTTCAGAAACAGATTTAACTTCAACTTCTTGACCTGCAGCTTTGATACCTTCAGCTACTGCTTGAGCCATTTGTTCTGTGTTGCCTGTACCGGACCAATAAATTACACCAATCATCTTGTACCTCCTAGGCCGTTCTTGCGACCAATGAACTAAATGTTTTTCCCAACATCAATTGAGTTTGACAAAAATTACGACATGCTTTGTAACATAAGAAAGAGCGCTTTGCATCTACCACATCATGATAAACCTTCCACTCCCCACACATATGGTATCCGTTGCCGCGACGAGAAATAAAATATTTCACATCTTTTAATGGGTAACCTAGAAATACGCCGATTTCATGTGGAAAATCAATACTCGCTTCCATACGATATCTTAAATGCTCAAGCATCTCCATAATGCTCATGCGATTATGATAACCGTAGGCTTTCAAAAATGTCATCACCGCAGGTTGCCGTACATAGTCTCTTAATTGCTTCTCACGGAATACCAATAATAGTCTTCGCGCTTTACAACGACATAATTCAAAGAAGAACAATCCTTTTTCATTGAACGCTTTATTATACTCTATCAATACAAATTGGATTTGTTCATTCATGTCCCGTGGAATAGAAACCAAATTCGAAAGCTTAATACCTCGAATTGCCGGTGCACAATGATATCCAATGATATGGTCAATTGAATTCATCATAATAGTACCTGCCTGTTGCACATCGTTAGAATTATCTCCAATGAGAATAATTCCTATATGCCCATACTACTCTTGATGAGAAAAATTGTCAAGAATAATTGATATATATTTTCAATAATTATTTATTTTTTGGCATTAAGCAAACCTTTTACTTTAGGGAAAACTACAGCATCATTAGCTTCATCAATAGCGATAAAGCGTGCATTCGGGCCTGTATATTTATCTTCAAAAAGATTAATATGCAAGATTTCATTATAAGAATTATTATTAGCTATACTTTTATATTTTAATGTACCCTCATAGGCATTACCTTGTTTTACTAATGGTTTTACCACTGTAAAAGTACCAAGTACCGGGCTATCCCCCTTGTTAATAGCTGCAGCTAATGTACCAAGGGCAGATGGATCCGTATTTACATGCTTTGTTTCACTCATGCGACCGGATAAGCGTTTACCTAATACTACATTAGCATACACAGCATAATGCATTTCATTTTCGTTTTTAATATTTAATGTATATACATCTGCAGAAGTTGCACCTGCTTCAACAAGAACAGACTTTATATCCTTTTTAGCATCTCCAGCAAATAACGCTTTAGGATTATTCTGATACATAGCAACACCTTCAGGCAATTTAACGCCTTGGTATGTTACCGTTTGGCTTCTATTCAAAATAGACTTAATATTCGCTGCAGAACCAACAGCTGGTACAGATACTAATACAGCTGCTGCCGTAGCAAGTAATACTAATTTTTTCATAGTTCTCCTCAACGAAACATGTTCATAATACATTATCAATACAACAATAAGAGGTGACTCTAACAATGGGCTACAATTTCTAACAACAACCATAGGGTAAAGGTCTCTAATAATCTATTACGAACAAATTATCTCTAATAACAACACAGTATTAAAGAACCGCCCACCGAGGGGCGGTTCTTTAGCATCATGGTTAGCTACCACGAATACAATATTATTTCTTTTGTTCTTTAGCCCAGCTATCGCGCAAACCAACAATACGGTTCATTACGATATGATCTGGTGTGCTATCTTTATCAGTTACAAAGTAACCTTGGCGTAAGAATTGGAAACGATCGCCAGGTACAGTTGTAGCAAGGCAAGCTTCGCCTTTACTATTGAATACTTGTAAGGACTCATGATTGAAGTCACCTAAGAAGTCTTTACCGTCAGAATCTTCTTTGAGCAAGTAATCATATAAGCGGGACTCGATATCTACTGCAGTAGATGCTTCAACCCAGTGCAATGTACCTTTAACTTTACGTGTGCAACCACTGCCGCTCTTAGTTTCAGGATCATATGTACAGTGAATCTCTGTAATATTACCATTTTCGTCTTTAATAACATCAGTACATGTAATGAAATAAGCGCCTTTCAAGCGTACTTCTTTACCTGGTGCCAAACGGAAGAATTTCTTAACTGGCTCTTCCATAAAATCATTGCGTTCGATATAGATTTCACGACCAAATACAACTTCACGGTTGCCAAGTTCTTCGTTTTCAGGGTTATTTTCAACTGTTACAAGTTCTGTTTGACCTTCTGGATAGTTTGTGATCACAACTTTCACAGGATCAATAACAACCATTGGGCGCATAGCTTTGAGTTTCAAGTCCTCACGGATACAGAACTCAAGCAATGCAATGTCTACAACACTGTCAGCCTTAGCTACACCAATGCGGTCACAGAAATCACGAATAGCTTCAGGAGTATAGCCACGGCGGCGTAAGCCGGAAATAGTAGGCATACGAGGATCATCCCAACCAGCTACAAGACCAGCCTCAACAAGAGCGCGCAATTTACGTTTAGACATAACCATCTTAGTTACATTTAAGCGAGCAAACTCAATTTGTTGTGGAATTTCAGTGTCGTCCCAATCCTCTAATACCCAATCATACAATGGGCGGTGAACTTCGAACTCTAATGTACAAATAGAGTGCGTAATACGTTCAATGGCATCTTCAATAGGATGTGCATAGTCGTACATTGGGTAAATCACCCATTCATTACCTGTATTGTGATGTTCAGCTTTTACAATACGATAAATAACAGGGTCACGCATAACGATATTAGGATGTGCCATGTCGATTTTTGCACGCAATACCTTTTCACCATCATCGTACTTACCGTCTTTCATTTCTTCGAAGAGTTTCAAGTTTTCTTCTACGCTACGTTCACGATAAGGGCTATTGATACCCGGTGTAGAGTAATCACCACGAGTTTGTTTGATTTCCTCAACAGTTTGATCATCTACGTAGGCTTTACCAAGAGAAATCAATTTCTTAGCATATTCGTACATTTCACCGAAGTAGTCGGATGCATAACGAACATCGCCAGCCCATTCAAAGCCGAGCCATTTTACATCTTCCATGATGGAGTTTACGTATTCAATATCTTCTTTTGTTGGGTTTGTATCATCAAAACGAAGATTGGTTAAGCCATTGTACTGTTTGCCAATACCAAAGTTAAGGCAGATAGATTTAGCATGGCCAATGTGTAAGTAACCATTTGGTTCTGGTGGGAAGCGTGTTAATACACGACCACCGTATTTACCAGTTTCGTTATCTTTGTTGATGATAGCTTCGATAAAGTTAACAGATACAACTTCTTCAGGAGCTACAGTTCTTTCAATGTCTTTATGTTCCACCGTTCTTACCTCCATAGGATAAATATTCTTTTATTTTACCATATTTTGCATAAAACCGCATATTTTTTAAGGTCTTATCATTTTAGTCAAAGTCAGTCAAATCAACGCCCGCCTTTTTAAGCTCTTCTAATGCAGATTCTACGTCCATTTGCGGCTTTTTATAGTTCACTTCTTCGTTTACACAAGTCTTTAACGGTTTCTTCTGAACACCAGCAATAATATTGTCAGCTGTCAAAATAGACATATCATAACGAGTTCTATCTGTGTAAGAACCAATATGTGGTACGATGAGGCAGTTTTCTACCTCTAACAATGGATGATCGGCAGGTAGTGGTTCTGGATCCGTAACATCTAGCGCTGCATAATCAATTTCGCCTGTTTTAAGTGCATTAATAAGCGCATCCGTATCTACAATAGGACCACGACCAACGTTAACAAATAGTGCAGTATTTTTCATTTTTTTGAAGAATGCTTCATCGCACATGTGATATGTTTCGTCTGTTAACGGAGCCATCACGCATACTACATCACTAGTAGCTAATAAGTCATCTAGCTCCATATACGTAGTTTTATGAATCTTGTCATCTATACGTTGATTACGGTTATGATATACAACGGTCATACCAAAGGCACGAGCACGACGAGAAATAGATACACCGATAGCGCCCATACCAATAATACCAAGAGTGCGACGACTCAAATCAAACCCTTTAATATTAGATGGTCTTTGCGCCCAACGTCCTTCTTTTACAAAATTAGCATTTTCCAAAATACGACGACTTGCAGTGGCAATCAAGGTAAAAGCAAGCTCCGCTACGGTTTCATTTAAAACGCCCGGCGTATTGCCATAAGGAATACCTGCAGCTGTTAATTCATCAATATTTACATTGTCATAACCAACAGCGGCCTGAGCAATAACCTTTAAATTAGGTGCATTTTTTACAAGATCACCATCTACATCTAAAGGACGAACACACCACAAACCATCCGCATCAACGAGCCATTCCTTTAATGTCTCCCGAGGCATTACTGTCTTTTCAGTCCATTGGCGCACTTCTACGTGCTCTTTTAAATATGCAATCGCATCCTTGCGAACAAGCCCATTTACTACTACTAGAGGTTTTTGTTCCATATGCATCCCTCCCATAAGAATTCTGTTATTATACTTATATTTTATACTAGAAAGCTACATTAATACAACAAAAAGGAGTAAGGCCTAGGCCTTACTCCTTTAATTTAGCATTTTAATTTGAATTAGTTCAAATCTGCTGTACAGTTAGGACATTTAACTGCATCAATGTGAATTTCTGTTTTACAGAATTGACATTCTTTAGTTGCAGGTGCTTCTGCAGCTTCTTCTTCTTTCGCGTTTTTCATCATTTTAGCTAATGCGCGAACCATCAAGAATACAACGAATGCCAAGATCAAGAATTGAATCAAGTCAGTGATGAATGTACCGTATGGCAATACAGAACCAGCTGCACGAGCTGTAGCAATATCAGCACCAGCCATGAATGCATCTTTAGAACCTGCGCTCAATGGCAAGTACAAGTTGCTGAAATCAATACCACCTGTGAATAAGCTAATAACAGGCATAAACAAGTTGCTTACAACGGAGTTAACCAACGCTGTGAAAGCAGCACCAATAATCATACCAATAGCTAGGTCCATCATGTTACCTTTGAATGCAAAGGCTTTAAAATCATTCAAAAATTCTTTCATTTCACTACTCCTAGATACACTTAATTGAGAATGCGTTAATAACTGTACTAATCATAAAGGAAAGATGAAGAGATGTCAAGAATTTTCGATGTAGTTTTTCGAATTTATTTAATATAGTTTTTCATAACTCTATCGATTATTATAATAAACTAGTAACCATGCGTACTTTTC
>URZS01000091.1 GCA_900552445.1 uncultured Veillonella sp.
TGAAGAAACTTTAGTAGGTTATTCTTGTAAAATTATGATTTAGCATTTCAATATAAAAGTAGCCATAATTTAGCAGATACTAAATTATGGCTACTTTTGTTTATAGATAATTGTTTTAGCTATTAAGCTCGATAGAGGAACCTGGATCGATAATGAGGGCTGTTTGATTGTATTTGCCTTCAACTAAGCTTGTGAATACACCTGGTTCACGGTCGATAACAGGCCATGTTTTGTAGTGAATTGGAATGGAGATACGCGCTTTTACATAAGAAGCGGCAAGAGCCGCATCTTCAACGCCCATCGTGAAGTTATCACCGATAGGAAGCAATGCGTAGTCGATATCGCCAAAGCGATTCAATAATTTCATGTCGCTAAAGAGTGCTGTATCGCCAGCAAAGTAAAGGATATCGCCGTAGAAGTCTACGATGCAACCTGCTGCGTGACCGCCTGGGATACCAGCACCGTGGAAGGCAGGAACCATGCGAACAGAACCGAATTCGAAGTCGAATTTGCCGCCTAAATGCATAGCATGAGCACGGCAACCGGCAGCTGCTGCTTTACCTGCTACCTCTGCAGTAGAGATAACGAGGGCATCATTTTCTTTGGCGATGAAATCTGTATCGCCATAATGGTCATCATGACCATGGCTAACAAAGATGTATTGGCATTTAATATCTTCTTTTTTAGCGATGTCCCATGTGTTGCCCGTTAAGAATGGGTCAAAAATCATGGATACATCACCGCGAGTGAGCATAAAGCAAGCGTGGCCGAAATAAGTTAGTTTTGTTTTCATAGGAACACTTCCTTCCTTATACATACAATTGTTAATTCTATTGTATAATATAACTAATGAAAATAAAACTATGGATGATAATTTATGCATAATTAGTAAGGATATAGTATGGATTTAACACATTTTGATCAAGATGGTAATGCCTGGATGGTAGATGTGTCCGATAAGGATATTACATCTCGCACAGCTGTGGCTGAAGGTTTTATTGCCATCAACGATGCTATTTATGAGCGTATCGCAGCGGGCACTATGAAAAAGGGCGATGTCCTTAGTGTAGCGCAACTAGCTGCTATTATGGGGGCTAAACAAACGAGCAATCTCATTCCCCTATGCCATCCGTTGGCATTGACTAAGGTTGAGGTTCACTGCACCTTAGTAGATGGTGAAAGCCCGGCTTGTACCGATGAAAATCATAACAAGGCCGTTAAGGTGAGTGCCATCGTTAAAACAACTGGTAAAACAGGCGTTGAAATGGAGGCCCTTACAGCAGTTCAAGTGGGCTTACTCACCGTATACGATATGTGTAAGGCCATCGATAAAGGGATGATTATGGGCCCTACATACCTCGTAGAAAAAGAAGGCGGTAAAAGTGGACATTTTGTGCGTTCCTTTGTAGAATAATATAGATATAAAGAATAGGGGAACGATAATGGAAATAGTACTTTATGAGCCAGAAATCCCTGGCAATACAGGAAATATCGCGCGTTTATGCGCCGCCAATCACATGACTTTGCACCTTATCAAACCGCTTGGCTTTTCCATCGATGATAAGCATGTAAAACGAGCTGGTCTTGACTACTGGCATTTAGTAGATGTGCAAGTGCATGAGAATATTCAAGAGTTATATGAGAAATATCCAGATCGTAGATATTTCTATGCTACGACAAAGGCTAAGCACACACACTCCGAGGTCAACTATGAGATTGGGGATATGCTCGTATTTGGCCCTGAATCAAGAGGCTTGCCTGAAAGTCTTTTAGAAGGCAAAGAGGATACCTGTATTCGTATACCAATGGTGGATGAAGCTCGTTCTTTGAACCTGTCTAATGCAGTGGCTATCATTGCCTATGAAGGAATGCGCCAACTTGATTATCCAGATCTTAAAGCAGAAGGAAACTGGATTCAACCTAAATAATTATACTTTCACTATAAAGGGACATAGTATAAGTATGTGTTACAGAACCTATCAAATCTTTATGACCGGTAGTATTTCGTACGGTGTTGTTAGAGGAGGATATTATGAACTACGATAAAGCTCATGATTTAGCTCACGCTATGCGTGAATCCGAAGAGTACAAAGAGTTAATGGCTGCTCAAGAAGCAGTGAAGGCTGATGCAGTAGCAACAGCTTTGGTACGCACATTTATGGCACAACAAATGCAATGGGAATACGCTAAGTTGTCCGGTGCTCCAGAAGCAGATGAATTGCAAAAGAAACAAGAGGAATTGATGCCTCAAATTCAAGAAAATGCTGCAGCAACTTCTTATTTGCAAGCGCAAATGCGTTGGAGCCAGATTTCTAATGATATCTATAAAATCATTAGCGAACCAATCACTGAGGGGATGAAAGTGTTAGATCATGGCGAACAACAACAACCAAAACATTAAGGCCTTAAAAGAAGCCTTATTAGAGAAATTACCTAGTACACGTGTACGAGAACAGGAGCTACTTTGTCATCATACGACATTTAAAATTGGTGGCCCTGCTGATTTATTTATTGAACCTACGACGATGGATGAGTTGAGCTTTACGCTACGCACCATTCACGAATTACAAGTGCCTGTAACTATTATTGGTGGCGGATCCAATATTTTAGTGAAAGACGGTGGTATCCGCGGTGCTGTCGTATCGGTTCGACATATGACGCAAATCATGGATTGCAATAATAATGTATTATGCATTGGTTCTGGTTATATGTTAAAGGATGCTTCTGAATTTGCTTGGGAAAACGGACTATCTGGCCTTGAATTTGCCATTGGCATTCCAGGTACGCTCGGTGGTGCTGTATTTATGAATGCAGGTGCTTATGACGGGGAAATGAGCAATGTAGTCACTACAGTACGTGCCGTAGATTTCGAGGGCAATATTAAAGAATACGATGCATCTCACTTAGATTTCGGATATCGTCATAGCGTATTCCACGATAACCATGAGGTTATTGGGGAGGTTGTTATGACGTTACAACCTGGCGATAAGGATGCTATTAAGGCTCGCATGGATGAGCTCACAGAAAAACGCGAATCTAAACAACCTTTAGAGTATGCTAGCGCAGGTTCAACCTTTAAACGCCCACCAGGGTATTTTGCAGGTACTTTGATTGAACAAACAGGTCTTAAAGGATTATCTGTTGGTGATGCACAAGTATCTCAAAAGCATGCTGGCTTTGTTATCAACACTGGCAATGCTAAAGCTAAAGATGTGCTTGATCTTATCAAAGAAGTACAAAAACGCGTATATGACCAACATGGTGTACATCTAGAACCAGAAGTGCGTATGATTGGTGAAGACTAATACAAACTAAATACTCATACAAGATTTCTTATGTGTCGTTCCTCTTATCTTATTCGAGGCAAGTATCATAAGGAATCTTTTTTGTTGTCATATCTTTATACAGCAAATTTAGTCTTAAGATGACTCAAAAGTATAATCAAATGTAGAAATTGCCATGATTAGAAATCCTGTACTTCTTTGACTTTTTTCTATAGACTGCGTTATAATTAACTGTTACCAATTTTGGGAATATACCTACATAGCTACTTTTACAAGCGCTATGTGATATAGAATATACTGAAGGAATTAAAGGGAGGATCTTATGATTCGCGAAAATCTTCGTAATGTAGCGATTATCGCCCACGTTGACCATGGTAAAACTACTTTGGTGGACGCGTTATTAAAACAAAGCCATGTGTTCCGTGAAAATGAAAAGGTAGCAGAACGCGTAATGGACTCCAATGACTTGGAACGTGAACGCGGTATTACTATCTTGTCTAAAAATACTGCAGTTATGCATAATGGCATCAAAATCAACATCGTTGATACTCCAGGCC
The DNA here is from genome assembly GCA_900552445.1 of uncultured Veillonella sp. Classification (GTDB taxonomy): domain Bacteria; phylum Bacillota; class Negativicutes; order Veillonellales; family Veillonellaceae; genus Veillonella. The sequence goes on from URZS01000091.1 coordinate 3,842, forward strand.
ATGCTGACTTCGGTGGTGAAGTAGAACGTGTACTTAACATGGTTGACGGCGTATTGCTTCTCGTAGATGCTTACGAAGGTCCAATGCCTCAAACAAAATACGTTTTGCGTAAAGCATTAGAACAAAAATTGAAACCAATCGTAGTTATCAATAAAATCGACCGTCCAGACCAACGTGTTAAAGAGGTTGAAGACGAAGTTCTTGAATTGTTCATGGAACTTGAAGCTGATGATGATCAACTTGATTTCCCTGTAGTATACGCATCTGCTCGTTCTGGTGTGTCTAAAACTAACTGGGATGACGAAGCGGTAAACATGGAACCATTGTTCCAAACATTGATCGACGAAATTCCTGCACCACAAGGTGATATGGAAGGTCCTCTTCAATTCATGATTACTACACTTGATTACGATAACTTCATCGGTAAAATCGCTGTAGGCCGTATTGTTCGCGGTAAAATGAAAACTAACCAACAAGTGGCTATCATGAATGGTGAAAGCACTCGTAAAGCGAAAATTGGTCGCGTATACACATACAATGGTTTAAACCGCGTTGAAACTGAGGAAGCTGAAATGGGCGATATTATCGCTTTTGCTGGTATCGACGATATCAATATCGGCGAAACAGTAGCGGATGCTGAAAATCCTGAAGCATTGCCATCTATCTCCATCGACGAACCAACATTGTCCATGGTATTCTCCGTAAACAACTCTCCATTCGCTGGCCGCGAAGGTGAATTCGTTACATCTCGTCACTTGCGTGATCGTTTGTTCCGCGAAGTAGAGACTAACGTTTCTATGAAAGTAGAAGAAACTGATTCTGCAGATGCTTTCAAAGTATCTGGTCGTGGCGAATTACACTTGGCTGTATTGATTGAAACTATGCGTCGTGAAGGCTACGAATTACAAGTAGGTAAACCTCGCGTAATCTTCAAAACTATTAACGACCAATTGTGTGAACCACTTGAAGCATTGACTATCGACGTACCTCAAGAATTCATGGGTACTGTAATGGAAAACCTTGGTCAACGTAAAGCTGAATTGACTAACATGGTTGAATTAGCTGGTTACCTTCGTATGGAATTCGTAGTTCCAGCTCGTGGTTTGATCGGTTTCCGTGCACAATTCTTAACAGCTACAAAAGGTAATGGTATCATGAACCATGTATTCCATGGCTATGCACCATATAAAGGTGAAATTCCTTCCCGTACACGCGGTGCTTTGGTAGCATTCGAAAATGGCGAAACTACTCCATATGGTTTGAACTCTGTTCAAGACCGTGGTACATTGTTCATTGGTCCTAACCAAGAGGTGTACGCAGGTCAAGTTATCGGTGAAAACACTCGTGAACTTGATATGGATGTTAACCCATGTAAGAAAAAACACGTTACTAACATGCGTTCTAGCTCCTCTGATGAAGCAGTTCGCTTGACTCCACCTCGTATCTTCTCCTTGGAGCAAGCTCTTGAGTGGATCAACGATGACGAACTCGTTGAAGTAACACCAGAAAGCATTCGTATGCGTAAAACAATCCTTGATCGTAACGCACGTGCGAAAGCTGCTAAAAACAAAAAATAATATCTATATAGATAGAAAACGACGCTCCTAAGGGGGCGTCGTTTTTGTGTTTTAACAGAATAAGAGTAGCATTTCATACATGGTAGAAAACAATATATTTCATACATGGTAGAAAACCATAGATTTCATTGTTTAGTCTGAGT
>URZS01000092.1 GCA_900552445.1 uncultured Veillonella sp.
ATAGACTACTACCGCCCAGTAGAGCTTCATTTGCAACAAGCGTACGATTAGTTGCTTCTTCTTGCCTAAACTCGTATCTATTACTAAAGGATGTAATGTAGCCAATCGCTTCACACGATCATAATACGACGATGCACTAGAGTCACCTTGCAATGCGGTATACTTATTGAGCAAACCGATAACTTGGTGAATGTAAATCGTATTGTAACTATTTGGGCAATACTCCTTTAAAAATGCATATTCTATATCCATCTTGAACACATCATCAGAAAAGGTTTTTTCTGTATATAAGGTGCTCAATGATATTTTTGTATCATAGTGAAAGTATTGATACAGACTTCTTTCTTCTATTTTATAAGATGTAATAAATCTATAATAGGAGAAATTAAAAACTTGGTCCTCTGCAACAGATAAATCCTCATCAAATCGTAAATGATGCTCGTCGATTATGGCTTTTCGATAGAGCTTCGCTACAGGACCGCGAATCCAATCGATAAGATCGTAGTACTCTTCGGCTAAGACGCCTTTTTTAGGTGCCTTGTGGATTCGCAAATCGGTTTTATAAGTCTTGCCAGTTCCATCTACATACACATCTTCGATAGAACCGATGACGAGATCCGCATCACCACTAGACTCAATAAAGGATTCCACATAGTTTTGAGAAATCACATCGTCACAATCAACGAAAATAATAAACTCTCCCCGTGCTTCCTCAAGGCCTCTATTGCGAGCTGTGCTAACGCCGCCATTTTCTTTATGAATGACGCGTATTTTTTCGCTCTTTTGTGAAAGCTCATCACATAGCTCCGATGATCCATCAGAGCTACCATCATCAATCAAAAGCAGCTCAAATTGTTGATAACTTTGGTCCAATATAGATTGAACACAAGCTTCTAAGTGAGCCTTTGCGTTATAGACAGGAATGATGATACTAACGAGCGGTTGTTCCATGGTATTCATCATTTGTTTTTCCAATACACATTAAAATTATGATGGCTTACGCGACGATCCTCAGGAGGTGGCGTCATGTAGTCGCCAAAGGTATTTTCTAAATACTCGATATAACCTTGCGGTGCGTAGAACTCAGTGTCTTCGAAGGGTAATTTCACATAACCGTCGATGGACGTTTTTTTCAAGCTTTCAAAATCCCAGTTCCAAACATAGACGGTCAAGCCAACAATATCGGATTCGCTAATGCGATATTTCGCGGCAATAGAGTTTACAAGAGAGAATACCTTTTGTGTATTAAAACCAGCACATACTGTAATAAATGCGTATTTAATAAAGGTTCTGATTTTATTCTTTAACTCTATATTGTCCTCTTTAGAGTCCGCAAAATGTTTACTTGGCGTATAGGTGAAAGCAGAAGCATTACCGATAACACCTAATGTTTTTTGAGTGAACAATAGCAACCGTTCTTTCCAAGAGGAAGATGGAATGCCATCTACAGGGAAGATATCAATAAAAGCATGGTATTCTCTATATTTTTCTTTCAATGTATGCTCGTACAGAATTGTTTCTGTGTCACCAACGCGGCCAAAGGACATATGCCAGTTTGGATTATTCTCCAAGGAGTCCGCATGATAACGAGGGTTAGAGCCATTGTATAGTTTGAAGAACCGCTCGTAGTCCTCTCTCGGCATAGCTATATCTATATCATCATCCCAAGGAATGAAACCTTTATGACGGATGGCGCCTAGCAAGGTACCGCCGCATAAAAAGTACTTAATATCGTGCTCCTCGCAGAACTTAGCTACGTCTTTTAAAATATTGAGCTCTACTTCTTTCAGTTCTTCTATGGTTAATTCTTTTACGATTAAATCTTTCATTACATCATTCCATTTTCTTTAAGATATTGATTGTATAAAGAAATAAACTGACTATTTTCCTTAGAATCATTAGACATTGGCGTAATCATGATGGTGTTGTGGAACAAGCAGTAATGTCTTGGCAATTTATCTGCTGCCTCTGTAAACACATTGAGTAGTGCCACTCTAATATCTACCAAAGAAGTATCTATCTCTTTTAAAGCATCCATAATGGATACGACGGATCCGCCAGTATCTACGGAATCGTCCACAATTAAGATTTTTTTCGCTTTACGCACTTGTTCAACAACGGCGTCATTAGGGAAGGAAATTTGGCGCTCTTTAATTTTGTTATGAACACCAGAGTTTACCTCCATTTTGCGAAGCATAAGCTTCACGGATTTAGGCAATATCTTTAATAGCGGTGCTACGGCAGTCTTTAAACCGCTCGCTTGGCGCTCTGCGTAAACAGGTACGATAGGCACCCCAAGTCGATCACCTAAATGTTTGCCGATTAAGTAACCACCTTTAGCGATAAAGATGATTAAATCCGGCTCATACGTTTCTTTAACAAGATCAGCTAGCTCATAGCTTCTTTTTTGTAAGTCGTTTAACGACAATTCGATACAATCCATAAAAATCTCCCCGTTGGATAAACGATAACATCCGGTCTAGAATGGTGAATTTATGGGCTATTGGAATGCAAGGTGAACTAGTGAAAGTAGCGCTTTCTATGGCAGCAATAAAGGCTTCTGGCGTTTCTGGAGCTATATCAGTTTCCATATAGTCCTTGCCGATTTCAATCCATGTGTGGATATCGCCACCGATAACCTTGCGCAAATTATATTTTTCCGCTATTTCATTTTGCTTTACATCATAGTCGGTGCTAATATTCCGACCATTGTGAACCTCGATACAGTCAATTTGAGACTGTAACTTTTCAATGTATGGTTCTTTCAAAACGGTTTTATATCGCTTCTCATCATAAGGGTGTGGAACGTAGACAATACCGCCTTGTCGCTTGATTTCAGCCACCGTTTCCTCCGGTGACATACCGCTATTTATATGTTCGTTAATATACAAACCTATAATTTCCCCAGCCGTAGTCATAACCTCTTCCCCTAAGATGACATGAAGCTTATTCCCTTTTCGTTCACAATACTCTTTAAAGGCCAATGCCCCTTTTAAATTGTTATGCTCTGTAATGGTAATATGCGTAATCCCTTTGTTAAGGCAAAGCATATGAAGTAACCAAAACGGCAACATACTATCATGTGAATATTTAGTGTGAGCATGACAAACTAATTTCATAGAATTCAAGCTCCTTTTACTTAATTATGTTAGCTATAAAATCAGCTACAATCGGACAAGCTTGTCCTTTTTCATATGTACCTAAACGCTCTTGATGAGCATGTAATCTTTCTAAGTATTTTTCTTTATCGTACTCTTTGATGAGCAAGCCTAGTGCTTCATTAGTCAACGCAAATGGATATGGCCACTCCTCAAGTGGTGTACAGTAATTCGTAACAGACTCATACTCCACCTTATCAGGCGTATAGAGGAAACAAGGTCTTTCTAAGAGACCAAAGTCCCATACGGAGCTAGAGTAGTCCGTAACGAGCACGTCTGCTACGAGCAATACCTCTTGCATATCATCGTGACTAGATGCGTTGATCACATAGTCAGGTATATTGCTGTCGTTTTCTAAATAGTAATGACCACGATACAAGATTTTCCACTGGCCCCCAAACTTTGCTTCCAAGTTCTGTTTCAACGCAGGGAAATCGATGTCGTACGTACTGCTACCTTGGAACTCGCGGTACGTAGGCGCATATAATACATAGTTGTACTCTGGATCTAGTTTCATTATTGAAAGTATATCCAAACGCTTAGCATCCATAGTTGTACTATCTACGAAGAATATATCATCTCGTGGCAAGCCAGAGTCGATAAATTGTTCTTCTTTTGCATCAAAGGCTTGCGCCGCATAGTACGTAAAGAGCTTACAAGAGGATAGGAAGTAGTTAAATTTATGTGTCATATGGTAGCGCACGCGCCCCATCCAGTTCCAATCTAACAACATGCCCCATTTCTTATAAGCACCGCCTCCATGCCACGTATTGATATACACTTGATTACCAGTAGTCGGCAAAAAGGCTTCTAATAGGTCATTGAAAACGATGACCTTAGAGGACAAATAATAGTAAAAGTACTGTAGTGAGCCTTGTTTTACAGTGATAATGCCTTGTCGGCGTAACTCATCGTAAGGCTCAGGATTATTAAAAGACCATACGATTTCGTACGTATCATCGTTCTTCATGTACTCACTAATATATTTAGGGCTACAAGTGTAGCCTCGACCTTCGTAAGCTCTAAAGAGAATGCGGTTCTTCTTTACAGGAATAAAGAAGGCAATCCCTCGAAAGACAGTTCTTGCCGCTACTTGGGCGCATAAGCCACCAAAGTTAATGGCTAGATAGACTGCTTTCACCTTGCGAAGTTTATTCTTTAGCTCTCGTAGATTCATGGTTATACTACTTATCTAGTTCCAATAAATGTTCTACAAATAGTTTCATATATTTAACATCCCCAGTAGTTACGCGGATATAGCCTTTAAGGATGTCGTAACCAGATGTTTTGATAGAAATCTTTTTCTCTGTAAGTAAGCGCTCAGCCACTGTTTCAGCGTCTGTTTTCACCTTAATTGTCACGTAGTTACCACCTTGGAATACGTATTCGTAGCCTGCCTTATCTAGCTCAGCCATGAGGTACTCACGACCTTCTAACTCCGTAGCGATAAGCTTTTGAGTAAGCTCTTTATTGTTGATAAGCTCGTTAGCAAACAACAAGGCAATAGAGTTTGTATCAAACGTCGGTCTCGCATTGTTAATCATCTTTACGATTTTAGCGGAAGATACGGCATAGCCGATACGACACGCAGCAATGGAGAATAATTTAGAGAACGTACGCGTTACGATGATGTGATCGTATTCTTTCAACAATGGCATCTGTGTACCTTCGTAGAAGTAATGGTACGCTTCATCGATGATCAAGAGAGAACCAGTAGCCTTTGTTTTTTCTGCTACGAGGCGGAACTCTTCATCAGTGTAAGGACGACCTACAGGGTTGTTAGGATTCAACATGGACACGATGCTTGTGTTTTCATCGATACACTCTAGCAAACGATTCAAGTCGATATCAAAATCCTTTGTTACATCTACCTTTTTATGGTTTAAACCGTACATATTCGCATATACACCGTACATTTCAAAGGTTGGAAATACGCTAACAAAGTTAGAACCTGGTTTGCCAAAAGCTTCAAAGATATATTTTAAAGCCATTTCAGAACCATCTGTAATAGCAATATTATCTACGGATACACCGTGGAATGTAGCCAAAGAATTGATGAGAGGATCTTTATCGGGATACGTAGAGAAGAACTCTGGCGTCATTTTACTTTTAACAGATTCAACCACCTCTAGTGGCAAGCCACCAGGGTTTTCATTCATATCTAAGCGCAAAATATCTTCCCGATTACCACCTGGGTATTTGCGTTCCAATTGTTCAATTAATGGATTAATGTACATAATGCCATCTCCTGCTATCTATTAATGTAATGGGATTTCTCATGTAGGAAAAATATATTTATTGAGTGAATATGTAGCACCATAGTTACGTTAAAAATCGTCCTTATAAGCTACTTCTTGTAAGTTACTTAGAATACAACTTTA
>URZS01000093.1 GCA_900552445.1 uncultured Veillonella sp.
AGTAAAATCTACTTTCACAAAATTGTAAAAAACAAACCTTATAATTTGGAATCAGGAGGCATTAATTATGAAAAATGTTAAAAAAGTATCCAAAGTTTTATGTGCATTCGGCGTTAGTACAGTATTATTAGCAGGTGTAGTTGGCGCAGCTAGCAACCATGCTTACAACAATCATAGCAACTGGAACGGTGTTGGTAGCGTAGCTCCATCCGCTCAAGCTAACTATTCTGTTGATTACATGGGCGCTGTTACAGTATTCCAACAACAATTCCCTGGCGCATCTGTAAAATCTATTTCCTACGACGCTAAACACAACCCTTACTATGAAGTAGAAGGTTACTACAACAACCGCGAAGTAGAAATTAAAGTAGACGAAGCAACTGGCCAAATCGTTGGTAAAGAAGTAAAAGGCTACACAAAAGGCAATAAAGCTATCAACGTTCAAAACATCATCATCCCTGAAGTAGCTGAAACAAAAGCTATCGAAAAAGTTGGTGCTGACTTCCAAACTGTAGAATGGACTGTTGAACGTGAAAACGGCCGTGCTGTATACGAATTCGATATGACAACTGGCGGCGGCAAAAAAGCTGAAGTAAAAGTTGACGGCATGAACGGTAAAGTGTTAAGCGCTAAAGTTAAAAACACAAAATACTAAGATTTTAAATTCATCAAGTGAACCCTATCCTAACCCACTTAGATGACACACTACACATATAACACACATACTATACACACAGTATCCACTGGATACGCTCTCTAACACAAACTAACACACAAACTCAAAGAGCCCGTAGGACTCACCTCGGGCTCCCTACCCCTATCTCACACAATAGGAAATGGTCTGTGCTCACACACCACAGACCGAACGTTACACACACTATACTCCCTTTAAAAGACCTTGGATCATTGAATCCAAGGTCTTTTTTGTGTAACAACGAAACAGTATCTAGAAACAACAAGACCTCCCACTAAAGGAGGTCTTTTGTATAAGTTTTATAGATTTGATAGTTCTTTGTTCTATTTCTTAAGCGAGGTCTAGCTTAAGGATGTCATTTGTGTGTTCTGAAAGTTAGTTCTATAGTTTTCCCAATGAGATTTGAGAGATTATGCTTTATCCAAAGCTTGAGCCAAGTCTTCGATAATATCGTCGATATTTTCAAGGCCAATGGACAAACGGATCATATCTGGTGTTACGCCAGCAGATTTTTGTTGTTCTTCGTTAAGTTGTGCATGTGTTGTAGATGCAGGATGAATAACAAGGGATTTAGCATCGGCTACGTTAGCCAAGTTGGAGAAGATTTCCAAGGAGTCCACAAGTTTAATACCTGCTTCTTTACCGCCTTTTACGCCGAATGTGAATACAGCACCAACACCTTTAGGGAAGTATTTATCAGCTAAAGCTTTGTATTTGCTGTCTTCTAATTCTGGATAGCTTACCCATGCCACTTTAGGATGTTTAGTCAAGAAATCTACTACTTTACGAGTATTTTCTACGTGACGTTCTACGCGCAAGGACAATGTTTCAACGCCTTGCAAGATTTGCCAAGATGCAAGTGGAGTAATGCATGCGCCAGTATCACGAAGCAATTGAGCACGGATTTTTACAGTGAATGGAATTGGCAAATCACCATATACTAAACCATTGTAGTGTTCATCACCCTCGGAGAAGCCAGGGTATTTACCAGAACCTTTATAGTCGAATTTACCGGATTCTACTACTACACCAGCCAATGTTGTACCATGACCACCTAGGTATTTAGTAGCAGAGTGAACAACTACGTCAGCACCATGTTCTAATGGACGGAACAAGTATGGAGATGCAAATGTGTTATCTACGATCAAAATAATATTGTGTTTATGTGCAATATCAGCTACTGCTTGTACGTCGATAAGGTTGATACCAGGGTTACCGATAGATTCGATGTAAATAGCTTTTGTATTTTCATCGATAGCTGCTTCAAATTCCTCTAAGTTATCAGGATTTACAAATTTAGTTTCGATACCAAGACGTGGCAATGTAGCTGTGAATAAGTTGTAAGTACCACCGTATAAAGTGGAAGCTGCTACGATATTGTCACCAGCATTTGCTACGTTCAAGATAGAATATGTAATCGCTGCGGAACCAGATGCTAATGCGATACCAGCTGCACCACCTTCAAGTTGTGCCACACGAGCATCCAATACATCAGTAGTAGGATTGCCAAGGCGGGAATAAATACCACCAGGATTAGTTAAGGCAAAACGACCTGCTGCTTCTTCTGCGTCTTTAAATACGAAAGATGTAGTTTGGTAAATAGGTACTGCACGCGCACCTGTTGGATCGACCGTATGACCGGCATGTAATTGTAATGTTTCAAATCTGTATTGTTTACTCATTATGACAACTCCTTTATATTAACTGTGAATTGAGTTCGTTCTTTATACCTAGTATAGTACTATGCTTTAAAAATTATGTCTACTATTTTTTATATAAACTTATCCATAACTTAAAACTATAGTGGGCTTTGAAAGTCATCAAATAGTTTCACCCCCTAGCCGAGCTAAGTAATTTTATACATGAACGTATTGAAAAGCCCCTAGTCACTTCTAACTAGCTCATATTAGAGACACTATCAGAAGTAATTAGGGGCAATTGTTACATACGATAGTTTAGATATAGGCACCTAAATTTTTATCGCGTTCAAATTTCATTTTTTGAATTTGTTCAATAATGTACGGAGTTTCTTGGTAAACATAATAATTTAACCAGTTTGTAAATAACAATGTACTTACAGAACGCCACCGTACGATAGGACGTTGTTTAGGATCATCATCAGGGAAATAGTTTTCAGGAACCGCAATGTCCATACCTTTTTTGATATCCCGTTCATATTCACGGTTGAGTGTATCCCAATCATATTCCGCATGACCAAAGACGAAGATATGCTTATTATCTAAGCTACGAACGATAGCGGCACCTGTTGGGTCAGAGCCTGCCAATAATTCCAAATCGCGGTTTTCCTTAATTTGTTGTAAGGAAACTGTAGTATGACGGGAGTGAGGCATCCAGAACTTCTCATCAAAACCACGTAAGAGTACTGGTCGATCATTGTAGATATCATGTTCGTACACACCAAATAGCTTTTCATCCATGATGGATTTATTAATACCAAAGTGGTGATACAAACCAGCTTGAGCACCCCAACAGATATAGAACGTAGAGCATACATGTTCTTCGCTCCAGTTCATAATTTCTACTAACTCAGGCCAATAGTCTACCTCTTCAAAAGGCATTAACTCTACAGGAGCCCCTGTAATAATCATGCCGTCAAAGAACTCGTCTTTTACCTCCTCAAAGGTACGGTAAAAAGTTTCTAAATACTGCTCATCTGTATTTTTTGCTTTTCGAGATGCAGTGTGTATCAAGGTTAAATTAACTTGCAAAGGGCTATTGCTGAGAGCACGCAAAATTTGTGTTTCAGTCACTTCTTTAGTAGGCATCAAATTGATTAACAGAATATTCAAAGGTCGGATTTGTTGATTTTCCGCCCGTTCTGTATCCATTACGAAAATATTCTCTTGAGCTAATTTCGTTATGGCCGGTAAATTTTTTATTACTTTAATAGGCATATTATCACCTCTACACTCTAAACAATTTGATAACCTAATCGAAACAATTTAACTAAGCTAATTAAAACCCTTTAGCCTCGTAAGCACGTCGCCAAGCTTCGAGCCCTTCTTCTAATACCTTGCGAGGGCAAGCGACATTAATACGTTCAAAGTCTTCCCCATCTACACCAAACATGGCCCCCGTGTCGAGCCATAATTTAGCATCATTAACGATCCATTCATCACGTTCTTTAGGGCTTAATGGCAGCTTTGAGCAATCTAGCCACATGAGATACGTTCCTTCCGGACGATATGCGTGAATTTTCGGCATATATTTTGCTACATAGTCGATGGTAAATTGAATATTATCTTGAATATATTCTTTTAACTCGTCGAGCCAAGGTGCCCCAACTTTGTAGGCCCCTTCACAACCAACGATACCCATCGTATTTAGCTGGCTATAGCCTGCACGGTCGATTTCTTTAATAAAACGACAACGTAAAGATTCATTAGGAATAAAAATATTACTTACTTGTAAGCCAGCGATGTTGAAGGTCTTGCTCGGTGCAGTACATACGATGCAATGCTCTGCATAGCTTTCACCTAGGTCAGCAAAGACCTTATGAGTATGCCCTTTCCAAACAAAGTCAGCGTGGATTTCATCACTTACGATGAGTACATTATGTTTAATACAAATATCGCCAAGTCGTTTTAACTCATCTTCAGTCCACACACGGCCTACCGGATTATGGGGATTACATAAGAGGAATAATGTTACATTTTCCTCAACGATAGCCCGTTCAATGCTCTCAAAATCAATGGTATACTTTTCTTCGCCTTTGAGTAATGGCACATTGATGAGCCGACGGTCATTATCATCGATAACCATGCTAAATGGATAGTACACAGGTTGATTGATGAGTACCCCTTCACCTTCCTTGGTGAAAGCGCGAACAGCCATGGCCAAAGCAAAGACGATACCTGGTGTTTTAACGAGCCATTTTTGTTCTGGCGTCCAGTTAAAGCGCGTAGTAAACCAATTTTGTAGCACTTCAAAGTATTCATCATCGGATTCGGTATAACCAAATACGCCATGGTTCACACGGTCCAATAAGATTTGCTTCAACTCAGGGGGAATTTCAAAGTCCATGTCCGCTACCCAGAATGGCAGTACGTCAACTGGTTTACCGCGCTTTACAGCAAAATCGTATTTTAAAGATTTTGTGTGGGTTCTATCTAAAATTTGATCAAAATTATATTGTCCCATAGGAACTCCTTTATTTATTGAAAGCTTGTTCCAAGTCCGCAATCAAATCATCAGTATCTTCAATACCTACAGATAGACGCAATAAGCGACGTGTAATACCTTTGCGCTCAGCATCTTCAGGTTTTAAATCTGGATGTGTTTGCGTTACAGGGTAGGTCAACAAGGACTCTGTACCACCAAGACTTTCAGCAAATTGAATTAGTTCAATGCCTTCCAATACGGTTTTAGCCGTTTCTTCGCTATCTACTTCGAAGGATAACATGCCACCAAAGCCTGTCGTTTGGGCTTTATTGATTTCATAACCTGGATGTTCTGGAAGACCTGGGAACAATACTTTAGTAACCTTAGGTTGTTTTTTGAGCCATTCAGCAAGAGCAATGGCATTCTTTTGGTGTTGCTCCATACGAAGGGCCAATGTTTTAACGCCGCGAATTACGAGCCAGCTATCCATAGCGGACAAACAAGCACCTACGGTTTTGTAAGTTAGACGCAATTTAGCAGCGATTTCCTCGTCTTTCACAATAGTGAAACCAGAAATTACATCGTGA
>URZS01000094.1 GCA_900552445.1 uncultured Veillonella sp.
TACTTATTTAACTCAACTCTTTCTTAAACAAAATTGTAGTATGTTGTTTACCTCTGAAATGAACTTTATCGTACGCGGTAAACCCAAAAGATTCATACATCTTAGGCAACCATGGATGCTCCTTGGCAGTCCCCAAGGTTACTGTATGTGTTTTAAACTGTTCCTTTAAAAGCTCTTCTGCATAGCCCAAGGTTTCCCGTGCATAGCCCTTTCCTTTGAAAGCTGGTGCTGTTACAAAGTGTGCAATATGTGGATATTTATCCGGTGTTGAGTATTTTACCCAAGGCATACAAAACGTAATGGAGCTAACTAGTTGCCCATCAATATACAAGCCATATACAGGGTAATTTTCGATCCACTCTTTAGATTCTTCTTCTGTGAAATCAATGGCATCAAAGGTGATTGGATAGTCTTTAATCGCTGCATAGCCATCGATTAACACCTTATGGTATTCTGCTGTATCTGCTACTGTTAATTGTCTAAATTCTTTCATTGTCTTGCCCTCATATTTATATTTTTATTCACAAACTATGTATATTTATTTATCTGATGAAAGCTATTATACACCTGTATGTATTTACTTGCAATATTTTTACATAAATATTATATGAAATATTAATACCTAATACAGAATTGCGCTATGAGATATAGTAATAGTCGATTTTTAACGTACAGAGTCACCAACTAACAGCAACCGATACCAAATGCATAAAGATAAAATTCTCCATATTGTATACCTATCATTAATACATTCTACTTTTTGGCACAAAAAAACAGGATGTATCACGAAGATACATCCTGTTTTTGAGCTTTCACAAGCTCGAAGGGAAGTTGTCGTATTATTTGTAAATACGGGAACCGTATACGTCACGTTGGTTTTCAGGTTCGTTGTTAACGCGAACACGTTCAGTTTTGTGACGATCGTTGTCACCACCAGAGATACGATCAACGCGGAAGTGGTTAAGACGAATGTTTTGTAATTCAGGGCCGAATTCATTCATCGCACGTTTCATGTTTTCGTCGATAGGAGCACCATTTTGAAGTGCACGATACAACATAGTTGCGAATTCGTAGCGAGTCATTTTTGCATCGCCTTTGAATGTGCCATCAGGGTAGCCAACAAGGATACCATTACCAGCCAATTGGCTAATGTATTGGTAAGCCCAGTGATTTTGAGGAACATCTGGGAATTCAGCAGTTTTGCTAGGATCGATAGCAAGTGGGTTCAAGATTTGTAACAAGTTGTTATATTTGTTTTCCATATCTTGAAGACGTGCGTTCAATTCAGCGATTTCGCGACCCATAGCTACGCGGGAATGAGACTCAGGGGAACGTTTACCAAGACGAAGGGATACGCCTGCGTTCAATTGAGTTTCGCCAGTACCTACAGTACCACCAACGGAGAACATTGTGTCTTCGTTAGGACGGTAGAACGCGCCCAATGCAGCGGAGTTTGCATTGTGGTAGTGACCATAACCAGCAGCGATTGTCCATTTGTCATCTGGGTTGAAGTCCAATGGATGCAATGCAGCCAATGCAGCAGAACCTGCACCTACTTTATTAACGCGTTTTTCAACATCGCCTACACGATTAGAGATATTTGTAATTTGGTTAGTTACGTTAGAAGGTACACCTTTGTTAATTTGATCTTGCAATTCATTTGCTACGGAGTACAATTGGCTACCGTTTACAGCGTCTGTAGAAGTAGCGGAGATTTCACCAGCAGCAACGTTTTTAAGTTGACGTTCAGCACCAGCTTTACCTACGGAAACAGAACCATTAGCTGCAGAACCTACACCAGCAAAACCACCGAATGTATGGCCCGCAATTGTAGCGCTAGTTTGAGCTGTAGCTTCGCTTGTAGTGGATTTTTGACCCAAAGCAACGGAGTTCAAGTGTGTTGCACTTGCATGATCGCCAATAGCTACGGAGTAGTCACCAGAAGCAAGAGAATCTGCACCTAATGTATTAGCACGAAGGCCAGTTGCTTTTGCACCAGCACCGTATGCTTGAGAATGGTCGCCAGATGCAACAGCGGAGGAGCTAAGAGCTACACTGTGTGCGCCAGTTGCATGAGCAGAAGCGCCGATAGCATTGGATTTGTAACCAGATGCGATTGTTTCGAAACCGATTGCTTGTGCACGAACTTCAGATGCGTCTGCACGAGTACCGATCGCTGTAGACCATGTACGTTGTGCATTTGCACTGTGACCAACCGCAATGGATTCGCTCATTTTTGCTGTAGAAGCGTTACCTACAGCCAATGCAGAGCTACCAGAAGCAGTGTTATTAGAACCAACTGCTACGGAGTTGCTTTTCCAGTTACCTGGTTTTAACGTTGCACTGTCTGGTTCATTATCATAGTCACGATCGCGGAAGTTGGAAGTAGATTCGTTTACAGTATTACCTGTACCAACTGCAATTGCATTATAACCGTCTGCAGTGTTGTCATCACCATAAACACCAGAAGCCGCATTTACTGGAGCAACAGTCGCACCCACAGCAACGATAGCTGCTAATACAGCAAACGCTAATTTTTTGGAATGTTTCATTTCTCTCATCTTACACCCTCACTAAATTAAAAAACTTTACCAAATTACAATACAATACAATTTTTCAACCTCTCTAAGTGTTCCGCCTCTCTCCTCGGGCTGATCAGGAAATATTTCTAATTAATCTCTCAAATAAATACGTCCATTTCAGTTTAAGAAAAATTTATATTGTTCATTACCCGCATAGCATATCAAAGTTTTACGATATACACAAGCCTTTTTATCATATAAAGTTCATTAATAAGTCTTCATATACCCCAAAAACAGCTTTACTGCTAGTCTTTTCAAGCTATCCACCTAACTCATTATTATTTCTTATGAGTGAAAAAAATCACAATAATGCAAGTATTTCTCACCTAATAAATCGTATAACTTATAAATAATTAATCATTCTATAAGTAATTAGTATATAAAGCAAAACCCCAACAGCCCTTATTCACTCTGTATTCATGAACTATCTATGAAATTGACTCTTATGCATATTTAATCTTCATTCTTTCATTTTATACTTATTTTATAATTTATATTTAGTCAATATATAACTATACACATCAACATATATACATATCACAGCTAAAGCTTTAAAGGAATAAAGTCTACAATTTCTCCTTTGAATATCCAATGTTTTATGTATACACAGCTAAAATAAAAGTAAGCCTCCTAGCTTTTCTAAAGAAAACAAGAGGCTTACTCAATTTTTTTATATTAAATTATGCTAATAATGCGCTTACTAATTCTTCTGCTTTGTTAAGATCGGAAGCGTCTGGATTCCAGTTACATTTAATTTCTGGTTCTACTACAGCAAAACCATATTTAGTTAACTCTTCACGAAGGACTTTTGTAGATTCACCAGACCAACCATAGGTACCAAATACAGCGGCCTTTTTATTTTTAAACTTCAATTCACGTAAGAAGTCGAGCCAACCAGCTACACTGGACATTACGCTGTTACCTGTTGTAGGAGAGCCTACTGCAATCGCTTTGGACTTAAATACTTCTGTCATAATGTCATTTTTGTTGGTTTTACTAATGTTGTAGATTTTAACACGCGTATCTGGAGCTTGCTTAGAAATTTCTTCGGCGATTTTATGGGCTAATTTCTTTGTGCCATCCCACATTGTATCGTACACTACAGTGATTTGGTCTTCTTGGTACGCTTGAGACCATTCGTAGTATTTTTCTACAATTTGCATTGGGTTTTCACGCCAAATAGCACCGTGGCTTGTAGCGATAATATCGATTGGCAAGTTGAGCTTTTGAATTTCTTCAATTTTAGCTTTTACCAATGGAGAGAAAGGATTCAAAATATTAGCGTAATATTTCATCGCCTCTGCCCATAAACGGCATTGATCAGCCTTATCCGCCCATAATTCTTCAACCGCGTAATGTTGACCGAACGCATCGTTAGAGAACAAAATATTGTCGCCAGTCATATAGGTTGCCATGGAATCAGGCCAATGAAGCATGCGCATTTCTACAAATACCAAGGATTTACCATTGCCGATATCTACGGAATCACCTGTTTTAACAACGTTAAAATTCCATTCCGGATGATGATATTGACCAACCAAGGACTTAACGGCATTTTCTGTACAGTAAATTGGCGTATTAGGAATTTTTTCCATCAATGCAGGCAAGGAACCGCTGTGATCCACTTCGCCGTGGTTACATACGATGAAATCAATCTTGTTTAAATCGATTTCAGCTTCCAAATTATCGATAAACTCGGAGGAATGAGGTTTCCACACCGTATCGATGAGGACTGTTTTCTCCTCTTCAATCAAGTACGCATTTTGGCTGGAACCATTGTTAATGCTGTAATCAGAACCGTGGAACTCATTCAATTCCCAGTCGATTTTCCCTACCCAAGATACGTTATTTTTAATGTGCTTTCTCATAATAACCTCCATTTTCTGTGAAAGTATAGGTACTTACCTCGCGTCTATCATGTGTTAGAACCAAGGAATATGTGGAACTTTCACCAGTGTAACCAAATCTATGGCCCAAATGTTACATCGAATGACATAACACGAATCGGTCATTAAGTATATTTCTATTATATCGAAAGCACAAGGAACTGTCTGTATCTGCAGATACGGATTTAGCATATCTCTGTATAAGTATCCTTCTATATTAGCGACCTTCTATATTAGCACTCTTCTATATTAGTGTCCTTTTGTATGTTCGTTTGGTTTTAACCCGGGAATAGCTTTATAGATATACAAAGAAATGTATCCATCTACAAGGCTATGAACTACAGTGCCTCCGCCTACAAGAACGAATACAACATATATGAGATCGATATTCGGCATCGAAGTTGTAGTATAGAACAAGAGACAAGCAAGTACTTCGCCAATGGCATGAATAATACCGCAAACGATGTTGAAAGCCGTAAAAGACAGTCCCCCTGTTAGTACAGCAGGATGACGTTTAATATAGTACGCCCCCATCAAGGCGAATATCATATGAGAAGCAGCGCGCATAACGATAACAAGAGGGAAGCCTGCTACGAAGAAGCCTAGGGTAGAACCGATTACGACACAAGCCGCCATCTTACGAGACAAGAACATCGCCAGGAATATAGGCACGTGACTGGCCAAAGTATACGAAGCCGGCGGTATGACGACTTTCAAAGGCATCACAATAGGAATCATGATGGCTAACGCCATCAACAAAGCAGTAATAGTTAAATTTCGATACATCGAAGAATTCATAAAGGCCTCCTGAGAGAATCGCTTACATCTACATCTACATCTACATCTACATCTACATCTACATCTACATCTACATCT
>URZS01000095.1 GCA_900552445.1 uncultured Veillonella sp.
ATAATGTGATAAAAATTACACATCTATGTGAAAATGGTATTCATAATAAATTATTAAGATACAAATATAAAGAAAAAAATAGATTTACATAAAGAAATAGTATATAATAGAGTCAAGAAAGTAGATTGATATTTTTTGATACAGATTTGAGGAGTTAAAGATATGGTTGAAGTTTCTTATGAACGTTTAGCTACGATTTTTAAGGCATTAAGCGATGAAACAAGATTACACATCATCGATATGTTGTCTTGCAATGAATTATGTGCAGCTGATATTTTAGCTAGCTTCAATTTGTCTCAATCTACGTTGAGTTACCACATGAAAATCTTAATTGATGCAGGTGTAGTTAACTCTCAACGTAATGGCTTATGGACTCGTTATTCCATTAATGAAGCTACATTTGGCGATATTTTAGAGATCATCCCTCAATTATATAAATCTAAGGATGAGTGTATTTGCGCACAAATTAAATACTGCCGTATTTCTGAGCACGAAAAAGAAGCGTAACAATGAGACGATGGATTATGCATGTTGATATGGATGCATTTTTCGCGTCCATCGAACAACTGGATCATCCAGAATATAAAGGCCACCCCGTAATCGTGGGTGGTCTTTCTTCACGTGGCGTCGTTGCTACCTGTTCCTATGAGGCGCGCAAATTTGGTGTTCATTCCGCCATGCCTATTTCACGAGCTAAGAAACTCTGTCCCGATGGCATCTATGTATATCCACGGATGGACCGCTACAAGGAGGTATCGGAACAGATTTTTTCTATTATGAAAGAATTCACTCCTTACATTGAGCCCCTATCTGTAGATGAAGCCTTTCTCGAGGTTAGTGGTATGTCTACCATGTACAGTGGCCCTAAAGCACTTGGTCGTGCTATTAAAGACCGTGTATTTGAGGAAACGGGGCTCATTATCTCTGCAGGTTTAGGACCGAACAAATTCCTTGCCAAACTGGCTTCTGATTTAGATAAGCCCGATGGCCTTGTGGTCATACCTTATGGTCGAGAAAAAGAGATCTTAGCTCCATTGCCGATTAAACGTATTTGGGGCGTAGGGCCTCGTACGGAGAAAATCTTGAAAAACGGTGGCTTTCACTTGATGCGTCATATACAAGCTTTGCCTGATGAAAGCAATTTAATTCCTCTCGTGGGCAATCAGGCGCGGCGCATATGGGAACTGGCGAACGGGATAGACGATAGACCGGTAGAAACGGATCGTAAAATACAGTCTATCGGAGCTGAAGAAACCTACGAAGAAGATTTAACGGATGGCAGTGTCATTGAACTAGAGTTTAGATACTTTGCGAACCGCTTATCAAAACGATTAAGAAAACGTAATCTCTTAGGTCATACCGTGTCTATTAAGGTTCGTTACGATGATTTCACTACCGTATCCCGCCAAAAGCGGTTAGATACGCCATCAGACCATGAGCATGTGTTCTTCGAAACTGCGCTGCTCCTTTGGGACAAGCTCATGCAAGATAAGACGAGCAAGCAGCCTAAAGGATCAAAAAAAGATGTAGAAACACTGGGGGCGACCACAAAGGTAAAGTCTACTAATTTTAAATATAATAGTTTTAATAATAGTAGTTCTAACAATAGTAGTTCTAACAATAGTAGTTTTAACAATAGTAGTTCTAAGACGATTACCTTTATGGATCCCCCAGGGCCTATACGACTCTTAGGCCTCACGGTGAGTGGTCTTGATGAAGAGGTGCCTATGCAAGATAGCCTCTTTGAATCACCACAGGATGAAACAGAGGCTAAGCTAGCTGGTGTACTGGATTCGTTAGAGTCTAAATTTGGGGAGACCGTCATCATGAGCGGGGCACTGTGGCAACGCTTTCATGGAGACAATGGAAGGCGTCGAAAACGATCAGAACTCAAGTCTGCCGTAGATGCTCGTGGAGATGCACCGTCTAATATGGTAGATGATACACCGTCTAATCCGGCAGATGATACATGCACCAATGAGGACGCACAAGCTATGGATAAGAAGGCCCCTAAAAAATTCTGATGAACTCATATTGAATACTTTCACTAATATAATTGTTCATGTTACAATATGAATATAGTGTTTAAAAATTACCGCAAGAGAGGTATAGATATGAGTTTATTTCGCGTAGCCATTCATTATGGCATCAACAGCAATGGTTTCTTGACCTATGACACAGAAGCAAAAACAGTGTCCGTAGAATTACCTGAACAAGAGTGGGCTGATAAGGTTATCGCTTACTTAAACGACGAACATGCCATCGAGCATGCTACAGGTCTTGATACATATGAACGGTTGAATGTAAAACCATTAGAATCTTTAGACAACTTAAAATTAGCTTTAACACGCATGTGGGAAGCTATCGACGTACAAGTCGACTGGAGCCGTCCAGCGTAAACAGAATGAAGCACCTTGTGACTACTATGGGTAGATGCAAGGTGTTTTTTATTTTTAAAAAGGATTTTAGTATAACTATGTAGAATTACATTGTGTATTGTATTTATACAGAGAGCAAATGTGGTTAGGAGGCAATTATGAAACGTAGTAGTTTGGCATGGTATGTAGCGGTGGCCTGTCTTGGTGGCAGCATTTGCGTAGGTTCTGTAGTACAGGCGGATTCTCCGACGACGGTGAATGCAAGCAGTATAGTTCCTACTGCTGTTACAACTCAGGACGAGCAGGCAGCACTCAAGCAAAAACAGCAGTACCAAGCTGACACAGAAACGATGGGGCTGTTATGGATGCGCACCTCTGCTGAGTACAGAGCACTGGCATATCAGGGTTACAACGTGGCATTGAATACTGTTAAAATGGCTGTTGCTGATCCATCTCATCAGAGAAAGCCTTTAGCTATAGTTCTTGATGCGGATGAAACAGTAGTAGACAATACAAAACTGATGGGTGAAAGCATCGCTAATGGCAATGGTCGATTTGATGCTCCTTGGTGGCGAGCAGCGGTCCATAAAGGTGAATCTCGTGCCATGCCAGGTGCGGTAGAGTTTTTAAATGAAGTACATAAACAAGGGGTAGAAATTTTCTACGTATCTAACCGCTACGCCCCAGTAAACCTTGACGTAACGATACAGAACTTTAAAGAATTAGGCTTCCCATCCGTTGATAAAGACCATGTACTACTATTCGAAAAAGACTCTGACAAACAACCTCGCTTTGATGCGATTGCTAAAAAATATGCTGTTGTTGTATACATGGGCGATAATGCTGGTGATTTCCCAATCGGCACAAAAGGCAAAACACTAGCTGAAAGAAATGACATTATCGATGCTCATAAAGAAGACTTTGGTACTACCTTTGTGGTATTCCCAAACCCTGCTTACGGATCTTGGGTAAGTGCATTAGCTAAAGGCTACCAAAACCTTAGCCCAGAAGAACAAAAACAAGTGAATAACCAATACCTACAACAATAAGGATTCCTTGCGTATACTTTATTAAAAACGATATAATAAAGTATACATGCGTCTATAGCTCAGTAGGATAGAGCAGCAGTTTCCTAAACTGCGTGTCACTGGTTCGATTCCGGTTAGGCGCACCAGTATAGAAAAGAAGGTATACAGCTTTTATAAGCCGTATGCCTTCTTTTTGTATTATCTTGCAATTCTTATGAGCTAGAATTATAATATTAGAGTAATATTCATATTTTGTTCATATTTTAACAATGAATAGTGTATAGAGGGGTACAATAAGATTCAAGTTCCATTAGAAAGATTTGAATCTTTTTTTAGGTTTATTGTTTGTGTTGTCTTAAAAGGGGTAAAACACATGAAAAAAGAATTACTGTTAACAGCCATGATTACTGCAAGCATTACTACAACAGGGTTTGCAGCATCCAATTTAGATATTAGTGCTACAACTGCTGCGCCACTAAGCATGAAAAATTCTATTGCTTATGGTGGAAATAACAAAGTTGAGAATGGTATGTTCTCTCCTGTAAATAATATATTGCTCGGTGGTGACAATAATACAGTTCGACCTTCTGCTTCTAATAGTATTACTTCTGGTACTAATAATACTGCATCTGGTCCGGGCAGTATCGTAGCAGGTTGGTATAATACAAACTCTGCTACTCACAGCTTGGTAGTAGGTACTAGCAATACTGTTGGTGGTACTAATAATATCGTAGGCGGCTTTGGCCATGCCAATAATGATAATGCGATTAACTCTTTATTAGTTGGTTCATATAATAGTATTGACGGACATGACTCTGTGGCTTTAGGTAAGAATAATACCATTAAAGGTAATAATGCTTTGGTAGGTGGTACTGGTGCTAAGGTTCAAGGTAATAATGCTATCGCCTTTGGTGATACTGCAAAAGCAACATCCGATGATGCATACGCCATTGGTCGTAAAGCAGAAGCAACTGCTCTAAATACTGTGGCTATTGGTAATAATGCAAAGGCCAATAACATAATGGGCACAGCGATTGGCTATAATGCAAAAGCAAAAAATGACTATGCTACTGCAGTAGGTTATAGCTCCACAGGTTCTGGTAATCAGTCCTCCGCATTTGGTTTTAATGCGGAAGCAACTGCTATGAATACAACTGCAGTGGGATCTTATGCAAATGCTAACGGTGCGTATTCTACAGCATTGGGCTTTAAAACTGCAGCTTCTAATGAGGATGCTGTAGCATTAGGTAACTATTCTACTAGTGCTGGTAAAAGTGCCTTTGCTGCTGGTACATTAGCTAAAGCAGCAGAAAAGGACTCTTTAGCAATCGGTCATAGCGCAACTACAACAAAGGAAAATGGCATTGCAATCGGCACAAATGCAACTGTAGATGGTGTTGATTCCATTGCTATTGGTACAAGTGCGAAAGCTGCCACAGATAACAGCATTGCACTAGGTGCTAAGTCTGTTACTGATACAGCTGTATCTACTAATTCCGGTGTAATTGGAGGCAGAACATATAACTTTGCTGGTGGAACCGCTGTTGGTACATTGAGCATTGGTGATAGTGGTGCAGAACGTACCATTACAAATGTAGCGGCAGGCCGCGTATCTGCAACATCTACTGATGCAGTCAATGGATCTCAATTACACGCTATTAAAGATGTTGTAGATAATCATGAAAATCGTATCACTACGATAGAAGGTGATATTAATACGTTAAATAATCGTATTATTAATGGTGGAGCGAATAGCTTGAATGAAGCTAAAGCGTATACGGATCAACAAGTGTCTAGCGTAGCGGCGGCTTCTGCAGCGCTCGCTGGCTTGCATCCATTAGATTTCGATAAACATGATAAATGGTCCTACTCTGTTGGCTTTGGTAACTATAAAAATGCTAATGCAGCAGCTTTAGGTGCCTTCTACCGCC
>URZS01000096.1 GCA_900552445.1 uncultured Veillonella sp.
CTATTGAAAAAGCTGTATTTAAAAATGGCTTTGTAAAAAATAAAGTAATGGAATTCGTAGGCCCTGGTATTGAACACTTATCCATGGACTTCCGTAACGGCATCGATGTAATGACTACAGAGACTACATGCCTTACAACAATCTGGAGAACAGATAGCAATACGAAAGAATTCTTAACACTCCATGGTCGCGGTGATGCGTACAAAGAGCTTAACCCTGGCGATGTGGCTTACTATGATGGCCTTGTAAAGGTTAATCTTGATGAAGTGGAAAGCATGATTGCTATGCCATTCCATCCAAGTAATGTATATACTATTAAAGAAATTAACGAAGGCGGTCGCGATTTACTCGCAGAAATCGAACGTCAAGCGGTGGAGCAATTAGATAATAAATCCTTGTCCTTGCAATTGCCTGAAAAACACTTCGACGGCAAATTACACTTAGATCAAGGTATCATCGTAGGTTGTTCTGGCGGTTTGTATGAAAATATTATGCAAGCCGCAAATATCGTACGCGGTAAGAGCGTAGGCTCTGGTCGTTTCGCATTTAGCGTATATCCTTCTAGCCAGCCAATTTACTTAGAACTTATGAAAAATGGTGCCCTTGTAGACCTTATGAGCGCTGGTGCCATCGTGCGTACAGCCTTCTGTGGTCCTTGCTTCGGCGCAGGCGATACACCTAATAATACGGGCCTCAGCGGTCGTCATGCGACGCGTAACTTCCCGAATCGTGAAGGTTCTAAACCAGGGAATGGTCAGATTTCTTCCGTTGCACTTCTTGACTCCCGTTCCGTAGCAGCTACGGCTATTAACGGTGGTGCATTGACGGCGGCTACTGATATCGAATATGATGATGTGGTGCCAGCTTACCACTATGATGATAAACCTTATGAAAGCAAGGTATATAGTGGCTTTAACGAACCTAATAAAGATACTGAACTCGTGTATGGCCCATCTATCAAACCATGGCCTTCTATCGAAGAATTAACGCCAAATGTATTGCTCAAAGTAGCAGCTTATATCGACGATCCTGTAACGACTACAGATGAGTTGATTCCGTCTGGCGAAACATCTTCCTACCGCTCTGACCCATATGCATTGTCTGAATTTGCCTTGAGCCGTAAGGTTCCAGAATATGTAGGTCGTGCTAAAGCCGTTCGCGATTGGGAAAAATCTCGTCAAGAAGGTGAAAGTGCAGCAGATTTAGTAACTGCATATGAAGAGGTAAAACAAGCGCTTGGTCTTACAGAATCCGTAGAAGATATGGCTAAGTCTACAGCCGTTTCTAGCATGGTATATGCTAATCGCCCTGGCGATGGCTCTGCTCGTGAACAAGCGGCATCCTGCCAACGCGTATTGGGTGGCGGTGCTAATATTGCTATTGAATATGCTACAAAACGTTATCGCAGCAATGTTATTAACTGGGGCATGCTACCGTTCCTAACTAGCGAAGAAGACTCCAAAACTATGGCAGTAGGTGATTATGTATATGTACCAAATGTGCGTGACCAATTATTCTCTGACTCCGATGATTACAAAGCATATGTTATCAGCGGTGGCGTGAAGAAAGCAGAAATCACATTGCACTTAGGTCATCTCAGCGATGAAGAAAAAGATATTATCGCAGCAGGTTGTCTCATCAACTACTATGCAAATTGCAAAGCGTAAGTGGTGAACATAAAGGAGTAAGTTATGAACGGGTATAAAGAAATTCCTGTTACTTATATGCGCGGCGGTACTAGTAAAGGGGCGTATCTGTTAAAAGATACGCTTCCAACTGACCCGGCTGCTCGGGATCGTATGATTTTAGATTTATATGGCTCTCCCGATGCGCGTCAAATCAATGGTATCGGCGGTGCCGATCCATTGACGAGCAAGGTAGCTATCGTAAATCCTTCTGACCGCGATGATGCGGATATCGACTACACCTTTGGTTATGTCGGTATCGCTGATGCGGTGGTAGATTACGAAGGTAATTGTGGCAATATTTCTGCTGGTGCAGGGGTATTTGCTATTATGGAAGGCTTTGTGAAAGCCGTAGAACCAGAAACAGTGATTCGTATCTTTAACACAAATACAAATAAGGTTATTGAAGCGCACGTGCTAGTCCAAGATGGCAAACCTGTTATTGACGGTGATTTCGCTATCGATGGCGTACCTGGTACAGGTGCTCGTATTACATTATATTTCTTGGAACCTGGCGGTTCTAAGACAGGTAAGCTACTACCAACAGGCAATGTACAAGACACAATTACATTGGCTGATGGTCGCACAATCCAAGTCAGTCTCGTAGATGCAGCTAATCCAGCTGTATTTGTAAAGGCTACAGACCTTGGTTATGAAGGCACGGAATTACCGGCTTTCACAGAAACGGATGGCGGTGTATTACTTAATACACTTGAAGATATTCGCACTACTGCAGCTGTAATGATGGGACTTGCTCCATCTAAAGAGGCTGCTAGTCCTGCAGTTCCAAAGGTATGCATGGTGTCCGCACCACAAACCTACGTGGCAAGCGATGGTCGAACTATCAAGGGGAATAGTATAGACATCGTGGCGCGTACAAAGGCACTAGCTGTAATGCATAAAGCGTATGCTGTTACAGGTGGTATTTGTACAGCTACAGCAGCGCTTATTACGGGGACTGTGGCGAATGAAGTAGTGAGCGAACGTGCTAAAGAAACGAATCGCGTTACTTTAGCGCATCCATCAGGGAAATTTGATTTCGAAATATGTCTAACCAAAGATAAGGGTTGGCATGTGGAGAAGGCGGGCGTCGCTAGAACAGCGCGACCGATTATGAAAGGCATAGCTTATGTTAAAGGAGAGTAAGAATGAATAAGCTACTTAAAATTGCAATTATGTTTGCCATTCCTCTGGTAATGTGGTTCATTACACCGCCAGAAGGTTTGAGTGTTGAAGCTTGGCGACTGTTAGGTTTCTATTTAATGGCTATCGTTGGTCTTGTTGTTAAACCTTGGCCAGCACCAATTATCTTGTTATTATCTATTGCAGGTTCTGCAATTTTCTTGAATGCTACGAAAAATGTATTATCTGGTTATGCATCTACCACAGTATGGTTAGTATTCTCTGCGTTCTCCCTCAGTGTGGCGTTCGTAAAAACAGGCCTTGGCCGTCGTATTGCGTACCTATTGATTAAATCCTTAGGTCACACTACATTGCGTCTTGGCTATGTAACTGCTTTATTAGATCTTATTATTTCCCCAGTAACACCTTCCAACACAGCACGTTGTGGCGGTATCGTGTTCCCAATCATGAACTCTGTAGCAAAAGCGTTAGGTTCTGAGCCTGGTGAAAGCGCCAAAAAAGCTGGTTCTTACCTCATGGTTAATACCTACATGGTGACTAAGGTAACAAGCTTGATGTTCGCTACAGCAATGGCACCAAACTTATTGGCTGCTGACTACATGAACAAAATCCTCGGCGTAGATATCAACTGGGGCCTTTGGGCATTAGCGCTCGTAGTACCAGGTCTTGTAATGCTTCTTATTACACCTGCTTTGGTATACTACTTGGACAAACCATCTATTCAACACATCGATTCTCACGGTATTGCTGATGAAGGTTTGAAAGAACTTGGGCCTATGTCTGGTCGGGAGAAATCTCTTATTGTTATCTTTATCCTTGCCTTAGTAGGTTGGGCATTGCCTTCCATCTTGACGCAAGGCTTTGGTATTAAATTCTCTCTTGATGCAACAGCAGTAGCTATCGTAGCCATGGTTGCAGCGCTTGTAACAGGCGTAATCAAGTGGGAAGATATGCTTGAATCTAAAGGTGCTTGGAACACATTGATCTGGTTCGGTGGTATCATCGGTATGTCCAGTGCGTTGTCCAAGGTTAAATTCTTTGAATGGTTAGCTGATTTTATGGGTACACACTTCAACTTCGGCGACAACCCGATGATGGCTCTTATTATCATTGGTGCGATTAGTATCGCTGTTCGTTACTTGTTCGCCTCTGGTAGTGCCTACGTTGTAGCTATGCTTCCAGTATTCCTTACAGTAGGTAAGGTAGCCGGTGTAAACCCAATGGCGTTGTCCTTGTTATTAGCTGCTACAAATTCCTACGGCGGTGCGTTGACTCACTACGGCGGTGCAGCGGCTCCAATCGTATTCGGTGCAGGTTACAACACAGTTAAAAGCTGGTGGATTATCGGCGGTATCTTCGCTATCATGTGCTTCATCGTAAACCTTACAGTGGGCTACGCATGGTGGGAAATCCTCGGTATCCTATAATACCTAACTAGAGATTATAGTTATTCTATACATATAGAATGATCATCCCCTAGGTAGTGAAAGTTTCCAAACTTTTACAAAACAACAACATAATAACAACAACATAATAACAACAACATAATAAAAGAGCTGTCCCAGAATCAGTACATAATCTGAATTCTTGGGACAGCTTTTTGCGTTATTTTAGTTTTAAGGCAACCCATAGGGCAGCGCCGATAAAGGTAAGGCTACATGCCCAGAAGAGGGTTGTGAAGCCAAATTGTGCGGCTACGATAGAGCCACCAAAGGAGCCTAGAAAGTAACCCATAGACAAACAAGACTGATTGTACGAGAATACTTGTCCCGTATATTCCTTAGGTGTTTTTGATGCTAAATAGGTATTGAGCGCAGGTAACATACCACCTAGCCCAAAACCTTGCAAGAAACGGATAAACCCAAGTACATACACAGAGTCCACATAGGCTTGCGGTATATTGAGTAGACCTACATAGATCATCGAGTAGATGAGCACCTTTCTAGGGCCTATACGGTCTACTAATTTCCCGAGTGGAGAGCTACTAAAGAATTGGGCGATACCCATGGCAGAGAACACAGCACCAGATATGAAGGCTATATTTTCCGTATTGCTTGGTAGCATTCCTTTAATGTAAACCGTCATAATGGGGGAGATGGCGGTAACCGAAATGGCATACAGGAAGGAGGTTGCAGATAAAGCGACTAAGCTAGAAAATTCAGGTAAGTGAGTTTTTAGATTTCTAAAGGTTTGCTTTTCTACAAGCGGCTTTGGAACGTAGTTTTCATGTACCAGCATAGCGGTTAAGCTAAAGGAGATAAGCATAAGGGCCCCGATGATAAAGAAGTCATTTCGAATACCTACTACATCACTGAGATACCCTCCTACAAGCGGACCGGCTAGTGAGCCTGCAAGGCTAAAGGATCCTATAATCCCTAGAGCCCAACCTGTATGGTTTTGCGGTGTTTCTGACGCGATAAGTGTTACCGATGCGGGGTAAAAACCGCTTACTAACCCTTGAGATCGGAAGAGCGTCGTGTAGG
>URZS01000097.1 GCA_900552445.1 uncultured Veillonella sp.
ATTGACCAACACCTATAATTGTCCATACAGACATAGGCATAATTTGATACAAAATATTTGTATAAATCGGTGTATACGCATTGATGTAAGACAACACCAAGTATACAGTAGTCAACAATAAGAAATACGGTTGACTTACTTGGAAAATACCATCCAAAATCATAATATTCCCTGTTTTAATGCCTGTAGCAAACAATTTAGGAATATATCGACCAGCACAGTCAAATTGGCCTTGAGCCCAACGCAAACGCTGTTTACAGGAGGCCTTCATTGTCGTTACCTTTTCATCGTATACGATGGCATCATGGGCCCAACACGTACGGATACCATGAGTTAATAACTTCATAGAGAATTCCATATCCTCAGTCAAGCTATTACAATCCCAACCGTACTCGCGAATGATGGATGTACGGATACACATACCTGTACCACCCAAAGCTGTAGACAAACCAATGCGATATTTTGCTAAGTGCCACATATGGTTTACCATCCAGAACGCAATGGAGAACGTCCCTGCTACCCAAGAATCCGTTGGGTTTTTAGAGTTGAGGTAACCTTGAATTACTGACTCGCCTTTTTCAAGGTGATCATTCATTTCTAACATAAATTGAGGATGTACTAAATTATCGGCATCAAAGATAAGAAAGGCATCGTATTTCCTTTCCATTTTCTCTACTCGATCAAACATCCACCCCATGGCATAACCTTTACCTACTTCTTGTTTGTTTTCGCGCACATGCACATTAGCACCAGCAGCACTTGCTACTTCTGCCGTCTTATCTGTGCAGTTATCTGCTACTACAAAGATATCGTACAGCTCATTAGGATAATCTAAGCTACGTAAGTTTTTTACTAACTCACCAACTACAGCTTCCTCATTATGAGCACATACAACGATGGCAAAGGAGTTTTTAGGGGTATAGTTCTTATGTACTCGCGACCGCCACATACCAACAACAGCGAGTATAAAATAATAAACCGTATAGATTACGATTATTACCTGCATAGGGATCAGTACTAGATCCAGTAGGTAATTCATACTATTTTCCTCCACACACCTATTTACGTACTATATTTAAAGCCCCGTTGATGAGCCCAAACATTACATAGCCTGCAAAAATCATAACAGCCCAAGTATGCCAATCATACACGAGACATGCTATCACGAAAATTGCTGTAAGCACATAAGAAAGCTTATTAATATAAATTTCGCTCTTACCTTTAAAGTCAGGATATTTTACTTCACTAACCATAAGGATGCCTACACCAATCATGCAAACTACCAACACAAATTGAGGCACCGATACGCCACACAATACGTACGTTGCCGCCAAACAGCCTGCCGCTGGAATTGGTAGTCCTTCAAAGTAACCATGTACTTCATCGGTTTTAATGTTAAAACGAGCAAGGCGGAATGCACCAAGGACAGCAAAAACTAATAGTGGTACATAAGCTACCCAGCCTAAACCGTAAAGTTCTTTCATATAGAGCATGTAAGCCGGCGCTACACCAAAGCCCACTACATCAGACAAAGAGTCTAGTTCACGCCCCATAGGACCTGCCACACCTAATGCTCTTGCTACACGACCATCCAATCCGTCCGCTACGAGAGATAATAATACGCAAATAGCAGCATAGAAAGTATTGCCTGTAGCAGATAAGGTGATACCTAGCACACCAAAGGCTAAATTAGCACTAGTAAATAAATTTGGAATTATAGATTTATTCATGACGTAACCTCCCGATAACAGTGTCACCACCAGTAATATGTTGACCTTTTTCCACGAATAACTCTACATTCTTATCCATATAGAGCTCAGTACAGGAACCGAACTTAATCATTCCGTACAATTGACCGCGTTCAAGCTCGCTATCTAGGTCTGTCCAAGATACGATACGTCTTGCCAAAAGGCCTGCGATTTGTGTTACTAAAACGGAGGTACGATCATTCTCAATGCAAATAGTATGACGTTCATTTTCAAAGCCTACATCATCTTTGAAGGCAGGCAAGAAACTGCCCATCGTATAGTGACGGTACGTAATTTTACCATCTATAGGCGCACGATTAGCATGTACGTCAAAAACAGATAGGAAGATAGTCACCTTTTTACATTCTTTATGTAAGTAAATATCTTCATATACATCAGAAATATCCATGATTTTCCCATCTGCAGGGGACAAAATCAATTCTGGATCTTGAGGGATTACACGTTTAGGATTTCTAAAGAAATTGACGAAAAATAATGCCAAAATAAATGAAATAATCGCAATTACATAATGTCCTAAAAATCCTAATACCACTGTGATAACGAGCATAGCCCCTATCAGTGGAAACCCTTCCTTAATAATTGGTCCTGTAGGCACGATTCAACACTCCCTATTTATTTCTAATAACGGTCCACATAAACTTTGGAATAGCCAACATGCGGCCAATCCGTTGAGGTTCTAAATATAATCGATACAACCATTCAAGTCGATTCCGTTGCATCCATTCTGGAGCCCGAGGAATATTACCTGCCAAGACATCAAAGGAACCACCAATACCGATAGCTACTACGCCATCAAGGTGACTCAACTTTTCTGCGATCCATTGCTCTTGCTTTGGTACACCTAAGGCAACAAATACTAATTTCGCCTTAGATTCACCAATAGTATTAATGATTTCTTGTTCCTCTGCGCTATCGAAGAATCCATCATGAATTCCTGCTATATTTAACTCACCCACTTGAGCCGCTAAATTATCAACTGCACGCTGAGCAACACCAGGTGCCGCCCCTAAGCAGTATACAGGAATTTGATGGATAGCCGCAACTTTGAACAACTCCTTAGTTACGTCTACACCTGTTACACGTTCCGGCACATGTTCACCTTGACGTTCTGCAGCCCACAAAATGCCAGCCCCGTCAGGCACGACGAGACTAGCATCATTCAATATGGTGTGCAATGTAGGATTTTCATTAGCCAACATAACCATTTCTGCATTAGCCGTGGCTACTAAGTGTAGCCCCGGCTGTTCAGTCATTTGTAAAATTCGTTGGACTGCCTCATCCATTGTTACACAATCGATAGGCACAGATAAAACAGAAATACGTTTATTCAATGTAATACTCCATTATCAACCACTATAATTTGGTGCCTCAACGGTAATGCTTACATCATGCGGATGACTTTCTTTCAAACCAGCCGCTGTAATTTGAATGAATTGAGTATTTTCAATCATTTCTTGGATATTATGACATCCGCAATACCCCATACTTGCACGCAAACCACCAACCATTTGGAAAATTGTATCGGCCAACATACCTTTATACGGTACGCGACCTTCTATACCTTCAGGAACTAATTTCTTAGCTTCTGTTTGGAAATATCGATCTTTACTACCAAGCTTCATAGCCCCTAAGCTACCCATGCCACGGTATACTTTATAGGAACGACCTTGATAAATTACTTGTTCCCCTGGGCTTTCATCAGTACCAGCTAAAATATTGCCCATCATAACTACATTAGCACCGGCTGCAATAGCTTTAGCAATATCGCCAGAATATTTAATGCCTCCATCAGCGATGATAGGAATTCCATAGCGACGACCTACTTGAGCAGCCTCATAGACCGCTGTAATTTGAGGCACCCCAATACCAGCAATAACGCGAGTTGTACAAATAGAGCCAGGTCCAATACCAACCTTAACAGCATCAGCACCCGCTTCAATAAGAGCCTCAGTACCTGCTGCAGTAGCCACATTACCAGCAATTACTGGAATATGAGGATAAGCTTGTTTTATGTCCTTCAATGTACGTAGTACACCTGCAGAATGACCATGAGCAGTATCGACGATAATTACGTCTGCTTTAGCAGATACAAGGGCATCAAGACGATCATACATATCTTGAGATACACCTACTGCGGCACCGACTAATAATCGACCACTAGCATCTTTAGCTGCATTTGGATATTTTGTCGCTTTTTCAATATCTTTTATAGTAATTAAACCTTTTAAGTTACCATCGCCATCTACGAGAGGTAATTTTTCAATACGATGTTCACTTAAAATTGCTTTCGCCTCTTCAAGAGATGTACCTTCTGGTGCAGTAACAAGGGAATCCTTTGTCATGCAATCTCCGATTTGGCGAGTTAAATCAGTTTCAAAACGCATATCGCGATTTGTTATGATCCCTACTAGTTTACCATGTTCTGTGATAGGTACACCAGAAATTTTATATTTTTCCATAATTTCTGCTACATCAGATAGTAAATTTTGAGGGCTTAAGAAAATAGGATCAACGATAACACCATGTTCAGAGCGCTTTACCTTATCAACTTCATGGGCTTGTTCTTCAATAGACATATTCTTATGGATAACGCCAAGGCCCCCTTCACGAGCCATAGCAATCGCCATACGAGATTCAGTAACCGTATCCATCCCAGAACTAATCATAGGGATATTTAACGTTATGTCGCGAGTTAGTTGAGTTTTTAACTCCACTTGACTTGGCAGCACATCAGAAGCCGCTGGTACTAATAATACATCATCAAAAGTGAGTCCACGCATACCGAATTTATCGTCTCTCATTATTTATTTCCTTTCCGTATAATAAAACAAAACTACGACCCGCCTAGTCCCTATGGACTAGGCGGTCAGTCGTAGCTTAGCGTTCAGACCGCAAAATGCCGCCTTCCATATAATCATCTTTTTTCATATCTACGAAGATAACTTTTACTGCATCAGCAGGAACATTTACGATATCAACCGCAGCTTTAGTGATAGCTTCACCTAATTGTTTCTTTTGTTCTTTTGTGCGCCCTTCAACGAGCTCTACGTGGATAATTGGCATATTGACCTCCATAGATGAAAAAATGAAATAAATTGTTTGTTCTATTATACGGTATGAGGAACATATACACAAGGGAAAAAGCCAGATAAAATCTAATATTATCGATACTTATGTACTTATAATTCCTACCTCTTAATTATACAATATTCTTAGGAATTTTTCACCAAATCTTTTTTCTAATTCTTCTTTCATTACAGATTCTAATGTTTCCATACCAAATTGACTAGCAAAGTCTAGTACATCCTTGCGCGCCTCCACTAGAATTTCGATATCTTTAATGATATTAGCAACCCGTAAATCAGGTAAGCCCGATTGAGCTAATCCAAATAATTGACCTGATCCGCGAAGCAATAAATCTTGCTCCGCTAGTTCAAAACCATCTTGAGTTTGTTCCATCAGCTTCAAACGCTCTTGGCTTACATCATTTCTTGAATCACTTACAAGGATACA
>URZS01000098.1 GCA_900552445.1 uncultured Veillonella sp.
ATGTGAATTTTACATACATGTTAGTATATATGATATATCTTTTGGGGGACATATGAACTGGAAACGCTTGGCTTTATGCGCAATGTTAGGGATTACAATGCTTGGTACAGCGGCATGTGGTACAAAAAGTGGGGAACAACCACAAGGGAATACTGTGAAAGCAGAAACGGTAGCTATGCCTAATTTCTCTAATGCGCCAATTGCTGATGAATACGCTATTTTTGATACAAATTATGGTCAATTCAAAGTTCGTTTATTAGGTTCTAAATCACCGATTACGGTTAAGAATTTTGATTACCTAGTAAAAAAAGGCTTCTATAACGGTGTTACATTCCACCGCGTTATCGAAGGCTTTATGATTCAAGGCGGGGATCCAGATGGCACAGGTGCTGGTGGTCCAGGCTATACAATTCCTGATGAATTTTCTAATGACTTACATTTCAACAAAATGGGCGTTCTTGCCATGGCTAACCGTGGTCCGAACACTGGAGGCTCCCAATTCTTTATTACCTTGGGCCCTACAGATTGGCTAGATAATAAACACACTATCTTTGGCACTGTAGTACAAGGTATGGATGTAGTTGAAAAAATCGGCAAAGTAAAAACTGGCCGCAACGATAAGCCTGTAGAACCGGTAATCATTAATACCATTACATTGGAACCGATTACTGATGATGCGAAAAATGGCAAATAAGAAGAGCGCTACTCAAGAGTCTAGCTCTTGTAAAAGCCCATCTCCACAAGACTTGCAAGGTTCTGTCTTGGATTGTGAATCAATCTTGCAGGACGGGACTGGTGAAATGAAGGACGCTGATGAGTTGCACTATATATATTTAGTGCGTTGTGCTGATGACTCTTTGTATTGTGGATGGACTACAGATCTTAAGCGCCGTATAGATGCGCACAATGGCCATATTCCAGGTGGTGCCAAGTATACGCGGGGCCGTCGCCCTGTGACCTTGGTGTATGCTGAAAGCTTTCACCATAAACATGAGGCCCAACGTAGGGAATATGCCATTAAACAGATGACAAAGACTAAGAAGTTGAGGCTCATTGAGGGTGCAAAATAGTCCTTAATTATGGTATAATATGATGATTAATTACTACCATGGAGGTTGAAAAATGAAGCGGGTTCTAGTGTCCGTAAAAAGTGTACAACGAGATATGGACGGCAAGGATACCGTAGTGGAACTGATTTCTCCAGGTACATCACACGAAAAGGGTAATGTCCAGTATGTGCGTTACGAAGAATCCAGTGTGACTGGCTTAGATGGGGTAAAGACGACCATTAAAATCCATGATGACTCAATTGTATTGCTCCGAACAGGGGCTGTGAATATGCGTCATCAATACGTCCGTGGTGAAGAGCGCGAATCCGTGTATGAAACACCGTATGGTGATTTACACATGGCCGTGAACACTCATGAATTAACAGTAGACTTTCACGAAGGCGTAGGTCATGTTCATTTAGGATATGACATTTCCGTCGAAGGTGAATGGCAATTTTATAATCAGTTAGATATAGACGTGCGGGAGGATACAGAGCATGGAAATGAAGGAAATCCTGAAATCGGGGATTGAACAGGCATTACAAGATACGATTAACAGCGGTGGTTTACCAGCTGGGGAATATCCAGAAATCGTTCTCGAAGTGCCACCTCAAAAAGAATTCGGTGATTTTTCTACAAATATCGCTATGCAATCCGCTCGTGTAGCTCGTCAAAACCCTCGTGCTATTGCAGAGGCTTTGATTAGCCATATGAATTTTGATTGGCTTGAGCGTGCTGAGGTTGCTGGTGCAGGTTTTATTAACTTCTTCTTGAAATCTGATATGGTATACGATACGCTGAAAGCCATTTTAAATGCTGGCGATCAGTATGGTGTTCAACCATTGCGTGCACGCGATACGATTCAAGTAGAGTACGTAAGTGCGAACCCAACAGGTCCGCTACATGTAGGTCATGGTCGTGGTGCTGCGTATGGTAGTGCACTTGTAAACTTGTTGCGTGCAGCAGGTTACAATGTACAATCCGAATACTACATCAATGATGCAGGTAACCAAATCGATAATATGGCTATCTCCATTGAGTACCGTTTCCAAGAGTTGCAAGGTGCTACATTAGTGTTCCCACCTAAGCGCAACGAAGACGGTTCCATGCCTGAATTCGATATTCCAGAAGGGGCTCTCGTGTTCCCTGAAAATGGCTACCGCGGTCCTGATATTATCGAGACTGCAAAAGCTATTGCAGAACGCGAAGGCTTCGATAAATTGAATGCTATGAACGAAGCAGATCGTATTGCCTTTTTCAAAGAGGAAGGTCTTAAAGAAAAACTAGCTCGCCTAGAGGAGACATTGAGAAACTTCCGCGTTACTTTTGATAATTGGTTCTCTGAGCGTACGGTTCACGAAACTGAGGAAATTCATCACTCTGTAGAGGCGTTGAAGGCTCTTGGCAAAGTATACGAAAAAGACGGCGCTTTGTGGTTGAAATCCACTGATTATGGTGACGATAAAGACCGCGTTGTTATTCGTGATAATGGCGTTCCTACATACTTAGCGGCAGATATTGCATACCACCGCAGCAAATATGATCGTGGATTCAAAGAAATGATTGATATTTGGGGCGCTGACCATCATGGTTATGTGTGCCGTGTAAAAGCTGCTATGGCTGCTTTCGGTTATGATCCAGACCAATTAACTGTATTGTTATTACAAATGGTAGCATTGTTCCGCGATGGGGAGCTTGTTAAATTATCTAAACGTAGCGGCGATAGCGTTACATTAGATGAGTTGATTGATGAAGTAGGCGTAGATGCATCTCGTTACTTCTTCTTGATGCGTTCCCTAGATAGCCAACTTGATTTTGATATTAACTTGGCGAAATCTCGTAGCAATGATAACCCAGTGTATTATATCCAATATGCTCATGCTCGTATTCACAGCATTTACAACCAAGTGCGTGAAGCTGGCATCGCATTTGGCGATTATAGTGAAACTGATTTCACAACGCTTACAAGCGAAATGGAATTAGAATTAATTAAGAAATTAGCTGAATATCCAGAAGAGGTAGTTCAATCTGCTGAACATCGTGCACCTCATCGTATTGCTCGTTACTTATACGATTTAGCAAGCATGTTCCACTCCTTCTATCGTCAAGGTCGTATCATTGGCGTAGATCCAGCGTTGCAACAAGCTCGTCTAGGATTAATCACAGCGATTGCCCTCGTACTTCGTCAAGGCTTGGGTATTTTAGGTATTTCCGCTCCGGAAAAAATGTAATAGGTGGGAGGCATCATGGCAACTAAGTATATTTTCGTAACTGGCGGCGTTGTTTCTTCTCTTGGTAAAGGGATTACTGCAGCATCTTTGGGTCGCTTGCTTAAAAACCGCGGTTTCAATGTAACGATTCAAAAATTTGATCCATATATTAATATTGACCCTGGTACGATGAGCCCTTACCAACATGGTGAAGTATTCGTAACAGATGATGGCGCTGAAACTGACCTTGATTTAGGCCATTATGAACGCTTCATTGATATTAACCTTAGTAAACGTTCCAATATTACAGCTGGTAAAGTGTACTGGTCTGTAATCAATAAAGAACGTAAAGGTGACTACTTGGGCAGCACTGTACAAGTAATTCCACATATTACAAATGAAATTAAACAAAATGTATACCGCGTAGGTAAAGAGGATAACGCTGATGTAGTTATCACTGAAATCGGCGGTACAGTAGGCGATATTGAAAGCTTGCCGTTCATGGAAGCTATCCGACAAGTGAAAAAAGAAGTAGGTCGTAACGATGTGTTGTACATTCACGTTACATTGGTACCATACATCAATGCAGCAGGCGAGTTGAAAACAAAACCTACACAACATAGCGTAAAAGAATTGCGCAGCATCGGTATTCAACCAGATATCTTGGTATGCCGTAGTGAAAAACATATTTCTGATGAAATGAAAGAAAAACTTGCTTTGTTCTGTGACGTAGAACCAGAAGCAGTTATTGAAAATCAAACTTGCAGTTCCATCTATGAAGTACCATTGATGATGCAAGACCAAGGTCTTGATGACATCGTTATCAAAAAATTAGGCCTTGAAGAACGTCCTTGCGATATGACTGAATGGAAAGAAATGGTTCATAAAATCTTGAACCCAAGCAAAGATATTACAGTGGCTATCGTTGGTAAATACGTAGCTTTACATGATGCCTACCTTTCTGTGGCAGAAGCATTGAGCCATGCTGGTATTGAAACAGATACTAAGGTACATATTCGTTGGATTGACTCCGAAGAACTTGATGATCTATCTGTTGATCCAAAAGACCTCTATGAAGGAATCGACGGTATCGTAGTACCTGGTGGATTTGGCTCTCGTGGTGTAGAAGGTAAAATCCGCACAATTCAATACGTTCGTGAAAACAATATTCCATTCTTGGGCTTATGCCTTGGTATGCAATGTGCAGTAATGGAATTTGCTCGTAACGTATGTGGTATGGAAGGTGCTACTTCTAGCGAATTCGATGAAAGTGCTAAATATAAAGTAATCGACTTAATGAGTGACCAAATTGACGTAGATAAAAAAGGCGGCACAATGCGCCTTGGCATTTATCCATGTAAAGTGGAAGCGGGTACAAAAACTCGTGAAGCCTATGGGGAAGACCTTATCTATGAACGTCATCGTCACCGTTATGAATTCAATAACGAATACCGTCAACAATTGACTGATGCTGGTCTTGTTATCTCTGGTACATCTCCAGATGGTCGTCTTGTAGAAAGTGTGGAAGTGAAAAATCATCCATTCTTCATCGGTACACAAGCGCATCCAGAACTTAAATCCCGTCCAAATAATGCACATCCATTATTCCGCGGTTTAGTAGACGCAATCTTAGAACTCAAAAAGTAGAGTAGAGCGATGGGTTCTATTTTATCTATTATCGGTATATTTATATTAGCTGCACTTAAACTAGAGCAGTTTGTATATGGTAAATCGGGTAAAAAACAATCTACAACTGGTCACATAGCACGGAGAGGGCTTGCTAATATAGCGGGGTTAATCGCTTTTGATCACTCTACCGTGAACAGTAAGTCTGTTGTAGTACGTAAAAAGAAGGAAGATGCTCAGAAATGAGCATCTTCCTTCTTTTTTATTCATATCGAAAAATATTAGAAAAATATATCGATAAATTTAAAAATAACGCTTGCAATATTGAATGATATTTGTTATTATATAGACAAAGATAGATATAGATGCGGTGTTAAGTGCACCAATA
>URZS01000099.1 GCA_900552445.1 uncultured Veillonella sp.
GTGACTGGAGTTCAGACGTGTGCTCTTCCGATCTCGCCAGTTTGCTCAAATAGGTCTACAAAGTCCTGAACCTTACCTGCACCACCAGAGGCGATGATAGGCACATTTACAACAGACTCAATAGCCTTATATAACTCGATATCAAAGCCAGATTTTGTACCGTCCTTGTCCATGCTCGTTACGAGTAATTCTCCGGCCCCGCGAGCTACGGCTTCCTTAGCCCAATCAAGAGCCTTCCATTCGGTACGGTTACGACCGCCATGGGTATAGGCATACCATTCACCAGTTTCTTCGTCCGTTTTCACATCAATGGCTACAACCATGCATTGATTGCCAAACTTTTGAGCCCCTTCTGAAATGAGCGCAGGATTGGCAAGGGCTGCAGAGTTCAAAGACACCTTATCGGCGCCAGCTTTCAACAAAGCCGTCATATCATCGACGCTCTTAATACCGCCACCAACGGTGAGAGGCATAAATACTTGGGCTGAAATCTCTTGTACCACGTCGCGCATGGTAGTTCGCGCATCTACGGTAGCCGTAATATCTAAAAATACGAGCTCGTCCGCTTGTTGCTGCTCATAGGATGCCGCAATATCTACAGGACTGCCTACATCTACGAGATTAACAAAGTTAACCCCTTTTTTAACGTGCCCATCGTCCACATCTAGGCACGGAATAATCCGTTTCGCTAACATAATGCTCCTCTCCATTGAGTGCTACTCAATTAGTCAATTCTATTAATTTTGCTGATTATATTCAGCGATTTCCTCTAATGTAATCGTTCCCTCATATAGCGCTTTACCAACGATGCTATCCATAACGCCTTTCGCTTCAAGGGATTTAATATCTTCTAAATTACGAACGCCACCAGACGCAACAATGCGAGCTGTAGGGAATTCTTTTTGCAAGTCGCCGAGCAAGTCTTCGTTAGCGCCCTGCATGGTACCGTCTCGGTCCACATCGGTAACAATAAAGTACTTTGCGCCCCCTTCAATCATGGCACCGATTAAATCGGTCATAGGCACATCGGATTGATCGAGCCAACCTTCAGCAGCGACCTTTCCATTTTTACCGTCTACACCGATAACGATACGCTCTGCACCATATTCAGCGATAACCTGTTTCGTAAGTTCAGGATTTTTAAGGGCCACAGAGCCTAAGATAACTCTGTCCACGCCTAAACCTAAATAGAGGTCAACAGCTGCTTTATCGCGGATACCTCCCCCGATTTCAAGAATGCCTGTGAAAGCCTGACGCACTGCTTTCACAATGTCCACGTTAACAGGCTTACCCGCCTTAGCGCCATCTAAATCGACGAGGTGAAGTGCGCCTACCTTGGCAGCTTCATATTGTTTTGCTTGGTCCACTGGATCTGGATTTATAACCGTTTCCTGTGCGAAGTCACCTTTATAGAGGCGAACGCTGCGACCATCTTGTAAATCTATAGCTGGAAAAATCATAGGTTCTCCTTTATTAAATGACTGTATTAAATAACACCCTTTGTAGAGTTTACCCCTTGAATATCTGGGTTAATGGTAACGGCCTTACGCAATGCGCGGCCTGTAGCCTTGAACATGCTTTCAATAATGTGGTGCGTATTGCGACCATATAAATTGCGAACATGTAAGTTCATAGCGGCACTCATAGCTAGTGCTTGGAAGAAATCCTCTACTAGCTCAGTTTCAAAATTGCCACCAAGAACTGGAGTGCTCCATTCACCTTGAAAGACGAGATATGGACGACCACTCAAGTCGATTACAACTTGTGTGAGGGCTTCATCCATAGGAACCCACGCATCACCGTAACGCTCGATTCCAGCCTTATCGCCAAGGGCTTTCACCAAGGCCTGACCTAACGCCAGTCCAACGTCCTCCACGGTGTGGTGAGCATCTACGTATGTATCGCCCTTTGCCTCTACTACGAGGCCAAAGCGTCCGTGTTTCGCCAGTAGCGTCAACATGTGGTCAAAAAAGCCAATCCCTGTGGAGATGGAGCTCGTTTGCGCCCCATCAAGGGTAAGTTCTACTGTAATATCTGTTTCTTGAGTGGTGCGTTGCACCGTGCCTGTGCGTATCATAACGACCTCTATACTCCAAATCTATATATCTAATCTATATTTCCGCTCTATATTTTATATTTTCATATAAATATAGAGGCCAAATATATACCGAATCTATTTTCTAATATTTTTATAACTATTTTTCAAAACGTACTTCGATGGCGCGAGCATGTGCTTCAAGGCCTTCTGTACGAGCTAATGTAGTAATGTGTGTTGCCACTTCTTCTAATCGTTCTTTTGTAAATTGTGTAAAGGATGTACGTTTTACGAAATCATAT
Organism: uncultured Veillonella sp.; assembly: GCA_900552445.1. Taxonomy (GTDB): domain Bacteria; phylum Bacillota; class Negativicutes; order Veillonellales; family Veillonellaceae; genus Veillonella. The sequence continues at coordinate 2,338 of URZS01000099.1, forward strand.
ACACCAAGTGGAGATGAGAAGCGTGCTGTACCACTTGTAGGCAATACGTGATTTGTGCCGCCTAAGTAGTCGCCCAATGGCTCGGATGCATAAGCACCGAGAAATACAGAGCCTGCATTTTGAACGAGGCTCATATAGCTCATTGGATCTGGCAATTGGATTTCCAAATGCTCTGGCGCCACTTCGTTCATTGCCGTAAACATGTCCTCAACGCTGTTCATAACAGCAATATAACTGTTATTTTCAATGGCTGGACGAGCGATGCTTTCACGAGGCAACAATTTAAGTTGACGTTCTACCTCATCAGATACGGCATTCGCTAATTTTTCACTAGTAGTAACCATAATAGCGCGCGCCCGAGGATCATGTTCCGCTTGAGACAAAAGGTCAGCCGCCAAGTGAACTGGATTAGCACTGTCGTCAGCAATAACACCGATTTCGCTAGGGCCCGCAATCATGTCGATATCGACTTGACCGAATACTTGGCGCTTTGCAGTGGCTACGTAAATATTGCCAGGACCTACAATTTTATCAACCTTTGGAATCGTTTCCGTTCCATAAGCCAACGCCGCTACACCTTGAGCGCCGCCCACTTGGTACACCGCATCAACACCTGCAAGCTTTGCTGCACCTAATACAGCCGGATTGATGCCATCCTTTTGAGGCGGTGTGACCATAACGATTTCTTTTACCCCTGCGATTTTAGCTGGCAACGCAGTCATAATGATAGTTGAAGGATACGCCGCTGTGCCGCCAGGAACGTAAAGACCAACGCGAGCTAATGGAATGACCTTCTGACCACGGATGATGCCCGGTGTATCCATATCTACAAAGCCTTGCTCGATTTCACGGCTGTGGAACTCAGTGATATTAGCCTTTGCCTTTAATAGTGCCGCCTTTAAATCATCAGATAAGGACTCATAAGCGGCATCGATTTCCTCTTGAGGCACCTTGAAATCTTCGATAGTAACGGCATCGAATTTTTCAGAATATGCCTTTAAAGCCGCATCACCATTGGTACGAACATCAGCGATGATATCGTACACGCGGCGTTCAATTTCCATGTCTGTAGTTTGTTGAGTATAATCTTGTACGATACTAAGCATCGTATCTAGTGATTCCTTATAAATTTTCATCAAATATCCTTCTTCCTACTTAAGCTGTCAATATCACTGGTTAAATATAGGATTCGCTCTATTTCTTATGTATTAATTGCTTCTGAAAGCTGATCTATGAGTTTAAAAATGGTATTTCTCTTTTGTTTTAGCGCCAATGGATTGGCTACGAGGCGCGTAGAAATCTTTTGTAACCAGTCAAAGATTTCTAAGTTATTTTCACGCAATGTTGTACCCGTTTCTGTAATATCTACGATGGCATCAGCTAGACCAACTAATGGAGCTAGCTCAACGGAGCCTTCAATTTTGATGATTTCTACATCTTGCGCACCAAAGTACTGTTTTGTAATGGTTGGGTATTTTGTACCGATACGTTGACGGCGCCCTTCTTTAGGGTCATAGCCCGCAAGAGAGGCCAAGATAAATTGGCATTTACCTGTTTGTAGATCAAGCATTTCATAACTTGTATCATCCTGTTCGTCTAGTACATCACTACCAACAATGCCGAGGTCTACTACGCCATTTTTCAAGTACGTCGTTACATCAGGCCCTTTAGCTAGGATTACCTCAATAGCATCACCCAATGGAATGATGAGCTTACGCGCCTTGTTGCGCAACGGCTCACAGTCTACGCCACAGGACTCCAAGAGAGGAATAAAATCCTTTTCTACACGGCCCTTTGTAAGGGCGATACGCAATTTGCCATTATCTTGATTGTTACTTTCACCATTCAAGGTCACATCGGTCAACACATCGATGTTGAAAGCCATCCCCACGGCAGGCATCGGCGTACCATCAAAGCTAGACAGCAAGCCATCATAACGACCGCCACTGACGATGTATTGGGACACACCATCCACGTAGCCTCTAAAGGTGAGGCCCGTGTAATAGGACTGAAGCGGTTCTGTAGACACGTCAATGCGAACCTGTTGGCCTGTTTGGGCCACTTGGTTTGCCATATCTACGAGATTATCTAGAATGCGTTGAGCCCCGGCGGGCAAGATGATTTGGTTCAGTTCATCCTTAATGTCTTGCACCGTGCCAAATAAGCGAGGCCATACAGTTAAAAATGGATATAATGCACTATTTTTAAAGTCGGAAATCAACTCGTTATAGCGCGGTAAATATTTAGTAAACAAAGCCTCTAATAGTTCTGTTCTTTCCTCATCACTAAGGCCTAGTGCATCGGTGATAGCACGAGAAAAACGAGCATCCCCAATCTCAAGTAATAAGTTATTACCAAGCTGCGTTTCGTTTACCTCTTTAATGATGGCGAAGCACTCTTGCTCGGCCTCAATGCCTTCATAGCCAACCATCTCGATGCCGCCTTGTGTCACTTGGTTCACATCGCCGCGGTGCTTCTTATTTTTCATAAACACATCGCCTAAGTAATAGAACGTGCGAGGCAATTCAATATTGGTGGTCGCCAGAAAACGACCGATTGGCATGGTCAAATCAGGACGAATTACGACGGACGCGTCTAAGCTATCCATGAACTCGTACATATGCTGACCGCGCCCCATTGCATAGCCATTAAATACATCTTTGTACTCCACAAGAGGCGTAGAGATCTTTGTGTACTGACGGCTACGACATAGACCGAGTACATATTGGCTCACATCATCCTTGCGCTCCGCTACGGCCCCTATATCATCGCGGAACCCCGTAGGTAATTGCTGCTGTACCATCGTAAACATCCTTTCTATCTTTTCATTTCTCACGCCTGTGAAAGCCCCATACACTCTATTTTATATAAGTTATATTCCGCTACAATTTGTATGAGAAAAAATTTACCTATATCGATACTTTTCTATTT
>URZS01000100.1 GCA_900552445.1 uncultured Veillonella sp.
TAAAAGCAGCTGTTGATGCAGGCTGTGCAGCAGCTCAAAAAGTTGGTGAAGTAGTATCTACTCATGTTATTCCACGTCCTCATAGCGACGTAGAACTAATCCTACCTAAGAAAGGATAATGACTTATGGATCGGGAACAGATTCGTGCTATCGTACGAGAAGTAATCGAAGCCATGTTTGAATCGTCCATTCCCGTAGGTGTTAGCAATAAACATGTCCATCTATGTCAGGAGGACTGGGATATATTATTCCCTAATCAGTCTATCACTAAAAAAAGTGACTTAAAGCAAACGGGAGAGTTTGCTTCCGAACAAACTGTTACTTTAGTGGGACCCAAAGGGGTAATCCAAAATGTGCGCGTTTTGGGGCCTCTTAGAAAACAGTCACAAGTGGAGGTATCTTTGACTGATGCTCGTTCATTAGGTATAAAACCTCCCATTGTGCTATCTGGTCATTTGGAATCGGCCGTAGATATTACTCTATGCACCGAAAATGGTGAAGTTTCAAAACCTATTTGCATCGTTGCGAAGCGCCATATTCATATGTCGCCAGAAGATGCAAAACGGCTTCATGTAAATGATGGCGATAGTGTAAGCGTAGAACTGCAAACACCAGAGCGCACTACTGTATTTAGTGACGTCATCGTTCGAGCTGTAGCAGGGTTTGTTCTAGAACTTCATATTGACACAGATGAGGCAAATGCTGCCAATGTACAAGGTACAGTGATGGCGCGAATTGTACAGTAAAGTAGGTGATATGATGAAAGGTTTGAAAAAGGCAAATAATACCTTGCAAGAGTTCTCTGATCTTGTAGAGTCCAAACAAGCAAGCTCACACAAGCAAAAGAACTTGCGTGTAGGTATTGACCTTGGTACATCATCTATTGTCCTATCCGTAGTAAACGACAAAGGTAAACCCATATATGGTGCCTTTGAATACAATGAGTCAATTCGAGATGGTCTAGTTGTTGACTATGTGGGAGCTGTTACAATAACGCGTGCCTTAAAAACTAAGGCAGAAGCAGTTTTGGGCACTGAACTTGTATATGCTGCGGCAGCTGTACCACCTGGGACGATAGGAAAGAATAAAGATGTAGTCGGTCATGTACTAGAAAGTGCAGGTTTTGAAGTAACTTGTATCTTAGATGAACCTACTGCTGCTGCTAACGTACTAGGCATCACCGATGGCGCTGTTATCGACGTCGGTGGTGGTACTACAGGCATAAGTATTTTAAAGGATGGCCGAGTTGTATATACCGTGGATGAGCCTACAGGCGGTACCCATATGAATCTCGTTATTAGCGGAGCCTATGGGATTTCCATCGCTGAAGCGGAGGCTTATAAGCGCAATGAAGCAAATAAACGCGATGTATATGCCACTATACGGCCTGTTGTTGAAAAAATGGCAGCCATTTCTAAGCGTGCGTTGCAAGAGGGAGGCTATGAAAAGGGGACTCCTATTGTTGTTGTAGGCGGTGCTTCTAATTTTGAGGAATTCACAAAAACCTTCAGTCAATATATAGGACTACCTGTTCATAAGCCACTGTATCCTGAATTTGTAACGCCCTTAGGGATTGCCATGGGAAGTGAGCTTTAATATGGATGCATTAGTTAAACTGGTGCTAGAACGCCTAGAAAAGCGTATGACATCCACTGCAACCTTTATGGTCACAGACAATACTAGCTATGATGAACGCATATTGTTGCAGAACCAACTCATTTCTTTTGCTGGTATAGATTATAGTCATATACGAGAGTTAATGACCGATACATTGGTGCCTTGGGTAGCTTATCTGCACCGTGCATTGGCTTATGACTGTGAGGTGACAATACGCCTAGCAGTTCCTGTAACCTCGTTGATGAATCCAACAGTTATTCTAGACTGGCCCATCAAATTTCTAGATAAATTTGGACATCTTGTATATGCTTCCTCACAAAGATGGATAACGGCTTCTTTTGTTAGATCTTGTGAAAGTCAGTCTGTTATCGTCATATATAGGGGACAACGGTTTACCATGGCCGCTCGTGAAGAAATCGAGCGCTTAGGTATCACAATAATTGAAGGGAACGAGAAATATGCAAGTCGGTAAAGTAGTGGGTAGTATCGTATCTACTCAAAAGCATGAATCTCTAAAGGGAATGAAGCTTATGATGGTGGATATTCTCAATGGAGAACAAGGGTTGACGGGGCGCATAGAAATCGCCGTCGATACAGTATGTTCCGGTGTTGGTGAATATGTGCTTTTAACTCGAGGCTCATCGGCACGGTATATTTTCGAAAATGATAAAGGCACCGCAGTAGATTGCGCTATTGTGGGAATTGTTGATAGTTTTGAAAAATAATTGTATAGGAATTAGCTGGTGCCAGAGTTAAACCTAGTTATTGTGTCACATCATGAATGTATCACTGATTGTGTACACCTTAAGTCGACATGGACATTGCATCAGCAATGCAACCTATATGGAGGTTCATGATGGAAAACAATACACAGTTGAAAGAAATGATCCGCTCCATGGTTATAGATGTATTACAGGGGCAAAAGCAAGACATAGCCTCATCACGACCAGTTAAGCAGGTATCTCGAAATCAAGGCGAACCGGGTGTGTTTGATACAGTAGATGAGGCTATTCGAGCAGCAAAAGAAGCGCAATTGCGTTTTGAAGATTGCACCTTGGCAACTCGTGAGAAGGTAATCGCAGATATTCGTGCTGCTATGCGCCCACGAGTACAAGAATTGGCTCAAAAAACTGTTGAAGAAACAGGAATGGGCCGAGTTGCGGATAAAGTACTGAAACTAAATCTTACACTAGATAAAACACCAGGCGTAGAAGACCTTATTACAGAGTGTGAAACTGGTGATAATGGTATGACATTATATGAATTGTCTGCCTATGGTGTAATCGGAGCCATAACGCCAAGTACAAATCCAGCAGAAACATTAATATGTAATTCCATCGGTATGCTGGCGGCCGGAAATGCTATATTCTTTAGTGTTCATCCTGGCGCCAAGAATCTAAGTCGAGAACTTGTTAGTGAGCTCAATCAAGTTATTGCCAAGTCGATTGGCATTGAAAACCTTATCGTTACACTTCGGGAGCCATCTATTGAGTCTGCTCAAGAGATGATGTTGCATCCAGATGTGAGCTTATTAGTTGTTACTGGTGGCCCTGGGGTAGTAAAACAAGCACTTCAAAGTGGTAAAAAGGTTATCGGTGCTGGTGCTGGTAATCCGCCAGCTTTTGTAGATGAAACGGCAGATGTTAAAAAGGCAGCCCAAGATATAGTTCTCGGTGCTAGCCTTGATAACAACATCCTTTGTATCGCCGAAAAGAGCGTCGTGGCCATGCGTCAAATTGAGCCACAACTCGTTCAAGAAATGGTGAAAGCAGGATGTGCTCTCGTTGACAATCAACAAGATATTCAACGGTTGGTGGACTTAACAGTCTTGCCAAATGGGACGCCAAATAAACAGTTTGTAGGTAAAAATGCGAGTGTTATCCTTGATGCAGCTCATATTTCGTACAACGGTGATCCACGCTTAATTATCTTGCGAACTGCCAAAGACCATCCATTTGCGGTAATCGAAATGTTAATGCCTATTCTACCTGTTATTACAGTAGATTCCTTTGAGGAGGGCCTAAATGTATGCTTGATGTTAGAAGCTGGCTTACATCATACGGCAACGATGCATTCCTTAAATATGGAACGCCTCAATCATATGGCACGTAAAATGAAAACATCCATTTTTGTTAAAAATGGACCATCCTATGCGGGCCTTGGTTTTAGTGGCGAAGGTACGACAACATTTACAATTGCTACACCAACAGGGGAATCTACTACATCTGCTCGATGCTTTGCTCGTCGCCGTAGATGTTGCTTAACTACAGGCTTTAATATTCGATAGGTGGTGAGCATATGAACCAGTGGACATTCCCAACCCAAATTTATGCAGGGGAAGATTCATTACAACGTCTTACAGAATTTAATAACGAATCTATCCTCATCATATGTGATCCATTTTTGAAGGATTCACCGAACCTTACGCATGTGATAAGCCTAATGGACAGTAAAAATAAGGTGACTATCTATACAGACGTAGTACCAGACCCACCGATCACTCACGTAGTAAAAGGCATTGAATTTATGGAAGGTATTAAACCAACTATTATCATCGCCATAGGTGGAGGCTCCTGCATCGATATGAGTAAAGGAATAGCTTATTTTGCTCGTAAGCTAAAACATATGGATATCAAATCCTTTATCGCCATTCCTACTACAAGTGGAACAGGCTCTGAAGTAACATCCTTTGCTGTTCTTACAGATAGCGAAACACAGATTAAATATCCTCTTGTAGATGATGCGGTACTACCGGATGAAGCTTTATTAACGCCATTATTTGTAAAAACATCGCCACCCAATGTTACTGCTTTTAGCGGTATGGATGTGCTCGTTCATGCGCTTGAAGCCTATGTGGCAACAGCGGCAAATAACTTTACTGACGCATTGGCACAACAAGCGATTGAGCTTGTTTTTGAGTACTTACCAAAATGCCATAAACCAACAGCTACAGAGCATGATCGGATGTCTATGCATGAAGCATCTTGCTTAGCAGGACTTTCCTTTAATAGGGCTGGCGTAGGTCTTGTTCATGCCATGGCACATCAATTGGGTGGACAATTCCATGTGCCTCATGGTTTAGCAAACAGCATGCTCTTGCCTCATGTAATCGGATTTAACTGCTCTCGTAATCCGGCGGTAGCGAAGAAGTATGCTCATTTATCTGCTAAACTTGGCTTTGCAGCCCATAATGCATCTGATTCGGATAAATTAGTGGCTCTTATAGAGGCGATAGTTACATTGCAGCATACATTAAATTGTCCAATGAACCTTACAGCCTTTGGTGTGGATAAAACTACATCAGAATCAAAGCTCAATCTTATGGCAGATAGAGCGCTAGAAGACATGTGCTATAGATTTAATCCATATCCTGCTAGCCATGAAGATTTGATCAGCTTGTATAAAAAAGTGCTGTAAATCCATATAAAGCCGATATTAACATAATGTTTTGAAAAGAGACTTTAATGATTTCATCAAAGTCTCTTTTCTTATTTTTATATGACTGTTATCAGTTTATTTAAGTACTGCTAGATACATCTTTTTTCATAGTAAAGTGTTATAATACTTTTTATATCCTATAGGAAATATGACGTTGCAATTCAAATTTAGGTATATTCTCTATAACTCTTTG
>URZS01000101.1 GCA_900552445.1 uncultured Veillonella sp.
CTTCCGATCTCATTAAATTCAGCTACAATCTCTTCTAATACTGCTGGGTTTTCTACCAATCTTAATAATGTACGGCCAATAATATTGGTACCGTCCACAATGGTTTGCTCAATGGTAGGTTCTAGCATGGCATCCGCGAATTCTTTAGCGTGGCACACTTTATCTGGACCAGCCAAGCGTAATTTAGGATGCAGTGCAGCGCATTGATAGCTGACATTACCAATATCAGAGCTACCGCCGAGGGCTGCTGCCCCTGGTTCAAAATCGAGGCCCATATCTGCCATTACCTCTTCAATCAGCGCTGTACCGCGATGGTTTTGGTTCATATCATCATAAGGGTTGCCATAAAACTCAACATCTACTGTTGTACCTGTACAAAGGGCAGCACCTTCAAAGATTTTTTTAATCTGTTCAGATAAACCGTTCAAATAGTCTCGTTCCGTGTGGCGCACAGTGACTTCCAGTTCACCAAAGGCAGGAATGACATTAGAGGCTGTACCACCAGCAATGATCCATGTACCGATGCGCGTTTCAGGGCGCACTTGTTGGCGCATCATATCCATAGCATGAATAGCGAGTTGTACGCCGTTCACCGCATTGACGCCATTCCAAGGCTCGCCTGCGGCATGGGCCGGTTTACCGTGGAATTTAGCACGGAAACAATCGAGGGCCAAGAATTGTGAATTAGGTCGTGTCTCCTCGCCATCGAGGTGAACCATGATAGCAAAATCATAGTCTTTAAATACGCCGGCATTACACATATCTACCTTGCACCCCATCGCTTCTTCGTCTGGTGTGCCGATGATATCGATATCCATGTTGAAAGCTACGCCGTCTTGCTGCATTTTATGAAGCGTTAATGCCGCGAGTATGCTCATGGCACCACTGGCGCAGTGACCGCACGCATGACCTACTTCAGGCAATGCATCGTATTCACATAAAATGGCCAAACGACCTTGAGGGTTGTCTACTTTTACAACAGAGGCCTTGAAAGCTGTTGGCAAATCACAGAATTCATAGATTACATCCATACCATATTTTTCTAAAGTAGCACCAATGGTTTTTACGGACTGGAACTCCTGACCAGAAAGCTCAGGATTTTTGGCTAATGTATAATTCACCGCAAAAGCATCTGGGGCGAAGCTTTTACAAAGGTCGGAAAATGTATGTGTAAGGGACATAGCGCCTCCAATAGATATAATTAAAAATGTGAGTTCATAGATATAATCAAAATATTAAACGAAAGCCATGTTTAAATTCGAAATTCGTGTACTCTTAATTATACAATGTTATTGCCTATTGGTGTAAAATTCCGTACAATATAAACAGAAATGTATAAAACATGTATATGGATGTTTGAGGAGGATACTATGTTTAAGTTCAAAAAATTGACAGCCATCGCCCTCGTAGCGGTAGCAGCATTGGGTTTATTGGCTGGTTGTGGCAACGACAAACCTAAAATGACACAACAAGAAGGTGTATTGCGTGTAGGTTCTGAAACTACATTCCCACCATTCGAATTCACTGAAGGCGAAAAATACGTTGGTTTCGACGTTGATTTGTCCGAAGCAATTTCCAAAAAAATCGGCCTAAAAATGGAATTCAAATCCATGGGCTTCGACGCTTTGATTCCAGCTGTTCAATCTGGCGATATCGACATGATCGCTGCAGGTATCAATGCTACTCCAGAACGTGAAAAAGTATTGGACTTCTCCGATGTGTACTTTGACCAAGGTGGTTTCATTACAGTTGTTCGTAAAGACAACACAACAATCCACAACATGGACGAATTGGCAGGCAAAACTGTAGGTGCTCAAATCGGCACAATCCCTGTTGAAATGGCTCAAAAAATCCCTGGCACAACAGTAAAACAAATCGATTCCAACGCTAATATCTTCATGGAATTGAAAGCTGGCACAATCGATGGCGCTATCATCGACAACGCAGTAGCTATGTACTACCTCAAACAAGGCGCTGATCAAGACCTTAAACTCGTAGGCGAACCTACTCAATCCCCAGGCACAGTTTTGGGCGTGAAAAAAGGCAACAAAGCTTTACAAGAAGCTGTTAACAAAGCGCTTAAAGAACTTAAAGAAGACGGCACTTACCAAAAAATCTACGACAAATGGTTCGGCGATTACATCAAAAAATAATAGGTATTCTAAGAAACTAGGATAAACATATCCCCTCTGAAAGACTTCAATCTTCACACATATTGTGATATTCGAGAGCCTTCAGAGGGGATTTTTTTGTTCCTTTCTACATCAACTAATAATGCCTTTCATTGTCATAGCAAAACAGATATCAATACACATACTATACATTGATGAGTAGCAGATAGTATCACATGTATTCCCTCTTTCACGGCACTCCGTGTTCGTTATATAATAAATGTGTATTCTATAGTATAACAAGGAGGCCTAATGGCACAGTACTTTACGGAACGCCTACAAAAGGTCTTCCACATGATTTTTAGATCCTATAATCAAAAAGCGGCTCAAGAGGGTTTACGTCAGCTTGAACTTATTGTCAACAATCAGCAAGATGCAGTGTCAGCTGATCATCGGGCCTTGCGAAATGATATGTCTACGCGTCTTGAAAGCGAAATTCATAGCAAAGAGGATGCTCTTAACATTGCTAACGATCCAGAAGCACGCGAGCTAGGTGATGCATATGCCCTTCTAGCACGCGTTTATGCAGGTCCCCGCTTTACTTGGGAGGAATCCAATTTCCCAGAGGACAATATGCGTACCTATCAATGCTTACACGATAGTATTCGCCGTTGTAGTCCTATTGGTACCTTACAAGCATTGCGCATTAAAGGCTCTATTACGCCTACTGTGGAAAAGGATATGCAAATCTCCTTTGACGATGCATTCCGCATTGTCTACGATTACGCAGAGCAAGACGATGCCTATTGCCAGTATGTAATTGGTAACGTATTTTTCTGGCGCGACGACAATCGCATTGAATCAGCAAAAAATATGATTACGCCACCTCCTCTAAGTTGGTCTAAACGCATCCAACGAAGTCTACAAGGCGGCTCCATACACGATCGTATTGCAGCCTTACAAGGGACAGTACCAGACGAGAAATTGCAAGAAAACGCATCGGATTTAGCGAAAAGATGGCTTAATAAAGCGCTCTATAATGGGCTTGCCATGTTCCAAGGAAATTTGCGCAACATCTATATCGACGAAGGCGACTTTGAAAACGCTCGCCGCGTAGCTAGAACGGCAGCAAACCTTGGCAATCCAGCCATGATGCTCTATACAGGCCTAGACTGTCACGAAAACGGCAACTTTGAAGATGCTTTCACGTGGTTTACTAAGGCAGCCGCCTTAGGTCAATCTGAAAGCATCGCCGAGTTAGCGGACTACTACTATCATTTCTACGATGCCAAAGAATTGCGTAGCACCATTCCTTACGATCCAGTTAAGGCTATCGGACTCTATCGCCGTGCAGCTACTAAGAACTTTAGCGATGCTGGATATACCGCATTACAAGCGGCCTTTGGTTATATCTTTCACATTGGCCACCTTCCTCTAGACTGGGGCCTTATTGCAGACTTAACGCACATGGCGGCTACTAAGGAACGCTTTATGTTCGCCTTGCCATACATTGGTTATATGCGCATCCACGGTTTAGGGGTGACGAAAAATATTCGCTTCGCTGTTCAATCCTTACTGCGCGTCTTAGATGAAGAGCAACGGGCCTTCGAAGAGGAAAACCGGGTTCTCTTCTACGATATTACGCGCGCCTTAACACGAGTTGCTCTCGGCTATGCTTATGAAAAAGGTTATGTAACAGGCAAACCAGATTTAGATTTAGCTGTATCCTATTACGAACAATCGCATCAATACATCTTATCTCATAAGGCAAACTTAGATGAAGAGTTAAAAGATGTTCCTATCGATGACGAAGCAGCCGAGCGATTAGAAGCATTTGAAGAAATTGATGGTCATTGGCAGTATAAAGAAGGCATTGTAGAGTCCACTACGACTGTACGCCCTGCCCCTACCACATGGCCTCAAAATGCAGCTCGATTATCTGTAACTATGGATGACTTCCTATGGGATACTACCTTATATGATTGGCAAACCATAGAAAAAGCCTTAACAGCCCAAGATGAATTAAAGCTAAGCTTTTACAATCATTTCCTATCCGTTCCAGACAAATTGCGCAACATCTTTAAATTAGATGTAAAGCGTATGCCACGTGATACGTACCAAGTCAGATTACATGGGTATGATTCTACAGAAGGTCAAGAAACCATTTATCGAGCACTATTCAATAAAGATAATACTGTTCAACTATTAAAAGACCTCTACGATACGCATCAGTTGCCTGAATTAGGAGATAACTGGTCTGTCGAAAAGAATGAAGATAAAGCAACTTGGCACTATGTACTCGATGTAGATCAACAAGCATTCCTGCTCGAAGAATACGACGATGCGAACGCTATGATTCAAACTGCATTGCAGGGCCTAAAAGAGAAAAAGTACGAACAAATTAATATTCGTACTCACGACTTTGTAGGTCCATCCTATTTCATTTTTAAAGGCAATCAAGCGAATCCATTTAGAGTACAGCTCTATCTGAAAGAATCTGTGCGCCACACCATCGACGAAAATGGGAATCAAGAAAACACTCCAGGCAACACCTATTTATTTGAACAATACGTAGGCAACGAAGTATCCTTGAACTATTGGATTCAAAAAACAATCAATACCTTGGAAATCCCTGAACTAGACAACTGGAAAAAACTCAGCGTACCAAAGGCATTACAATAAAAATAACCAAGAATATAAAAGGAGCTAGTGTATAAAGTACTAGCTCCTTTTTATAACCTATGAATAGGCTAAACTATTATAAATGATCATGAGGGTAATGAACACGGAAGTCCCCATTTAGTTCCATAGCCTGAATATCTTGTCGTTCAATCTTATCGAGCATTTTAGAACGAGCAGTTGTCATGCTATTATCACTATGCTTTCCACCAAAGAGAGCGAACTTAGATTTACCAAGCGTATACAAAGTTTGTACATAAAACTCTCCAGAATGCCCAAACGGTTTATCATAGCCTAGGCCAACAGAAATATGAGGGGTCATATTCACATTGACACCTGTCTTAAAGCCATTATTAGAGATACCATTTACAGGAAATGCGATATTATAGTTATAAATATCATCACTAGTCCATTCTAT
>URZS01000102.1 GCA_900552445.1 uncultured Veillonella sp.
CATACGAGATCCACTCGTGACTGGAGTTCAGACGTGTGCTCTTCCGATCTAAGCAGCATCAGTTACATCGCGTGTAATAGGACCAACTTGGTCCAAAGAGGATGCGAAGGCAATAAGGCCATAACGAGATACATTGCCGTAAGTTGGTTTCAAACCTACAACGCCACAGAAGGACGCTGGTTGACGGATGGAACCGCCTGTATCAGAGCCAAGAGCCCAAATAGCAGTACTACTTGCTACAGCAGCAGCACTACCGCCAGAGGAACCACCTGGTACACAATCAGTATTCCAAGGGTTAGTTGTTTTTGCTAATGCAGAATTCTCTGTAGAGCCACCCATAGCAAATTCGTCCATGTTAAGTTTACCAAGGCTAATATAATGATTGTCTTGTAAACGTTCGATAACAGACGCATTATATGGAGGCACAAAGTTTTCTAACATTTTAGACGCGCATGTTGCAGGCTCGTCTTTAATACAAATATTATCTTTGATGGCACCAGGAATACCTGCTAATGGAGAAATAGCTTCACCTTTAGCAATTAATTCGTCTACAGTTTTAGCTGTAGCTAAAGCGCGGTCATGAGAATCGGATAAGTACGCATGTACAGTCGGTTCCACTTTTGCTTTATGTGCAATGACAGCATTCGTCAATTCAACGGCACTGATTTCTTTATTCACTAGTTTCTTGTGTAATTCATGAATTGTTGCCACAGCGAAACCTCCTATTCTTGTACAACGCGAGGTACTTTAAAGTACCCATCCTCTGCTTCTGGAGCATTAGATAAAGCTAAATCATGATCGAGGGATGGTTTCATTTCATCCTCTCTAAGTACATTATGCAATGGTACCGCATGGGCCATAGGCTCAACACCATCAAGCTCTAATGCATCTAGTTCAGCAACATAAGACAAGATATCGGACAACTCTTTCTCTACATGTGCCATATGTTCTTCCTTAACTTCCAAGCGTGAAAGCAAGGCGATTTTTTTTATTTCCTCTTGGCTGATTTTCATCGGAACACATCCTTTCATAATTATTTATTATAAAGCAAATAATATATATTTTCAAAACATTATAAGAATGTATATCTATTGGATTTCTCCGAGATTGCGTAAAAGCTCTACAAACTCTTCTTCGTTTATGACGCGAATCCCCAATTCATTGGCTTTCGTAAGCTTACTACCGCTATCTTCACCGGCTACAACAAGTGTAGTTTTCTTTGACACAGAGCCTGTAACTTTTGCCCCATGAGCTTCAAGAATTTTACCGGCTTCACTGCGGCCCATAACCTCAAGCTTACCTGTGAGAACAACGATTTCCCCGTCCATTTGATTGCCTGCAGCTTCTATAACATCTACAGTCATCTTAAGTCCGGCTTGTGTTAACCCTTCAATAATAGCCACATGAGTAGGATCTTGACGATATTCTACGATACTATCGGCCATTGTAGGACCAATCTCCTCCACCGCAACGAGTTCTTCCTTAGTAATAGTCATGAACCGTTCCATAGATTTCACGACATTAGCAATCGTTGCAGCTGCTTTAGAACCAATTAGACGAATACCAAGACCATATAATACGCGGTCCAAACCACGATTTTTGGAGTCTCCGATAGCTTTTACTAAATTCTCTGCAGATTTCTTGCCCATTCGGTCCATGGTAACTAGTTGATCTACCGTTAAATGATATAAATCCACCACATTAGCAATCAACTTATTATTGATTAAGTTTTCTACAATGCTAGGACCTAAACCGTCGATATTCATAGCATCTCGAGAGGCAAAGTGAATGATTTGCTCTTTCTCAATAGCAGGACAATGTTTATTCGTACAACGTACAGCCGCTTCCCCTTCGCGACGAACTGTAGGAGATTCACATACTGGACATGTGTTAGGAATTGTGAAAGGCACTTCAGAACCAGTACGTTTTTCAGGAACTACGCGAATAACTTCTGGAATGATTTCTGCTGCCTTGTGAATGATGACATGGTCACCAATGCGGATGTCCTTTTCATTGATAAAGTCTTGATTGTGTAATGTTACACGACTCACATTTGTACCAGACACGAATACAGATTCAAGCTCACCAGTAGGGGTGAGAACGCCTGTACGACCTACATTAATCGTAATATCCTTAAGAATGGTTTCTACCTCTTCTGGCGGATATTTATAGGCTGTAGCCCACTTAGGATCTTTTGCAGTACTGCCTAGTGCCTCTTGATCAGCAAAGCTATTTACTTTAATAACCATACCATCCGTATCATATGGCAAGTCATGACGTTTTTCATCCCAATAATTGATAGTTTCAATAACTTCATCAATGGTTTGACACACGCGATAGTGAGGATTTACAGAGAACTTAAAGTTTTCCAGGCTTTTAAGTAATTCCTCTTGACTATGAATACTAGCACCTTCTTCAGAGCCAATAGCATAGGCAAAGAAAGCTAAGTTACGACTTGCTGTAATAGCAGGATCTTGTTGACGCAAGGAGCCTGCCGCAGCATTACGAGGATTCACAAAAGTTGGCAAGCCCTCTTCATCACGTTCTTCATTTATGCGTTTAAATTCGCTATGAGGCATGTACGCTTCACCGCGAACCTCGATAAATTCTGGCGCATTCTCTAGGTATAAAGGAATCGATTTAATGGTGCGTACATTGGCGGTTACATCCTCCCCAACGCGACCATCACCTCGCGTTACGGCACGTACAAACATGCCATTTTCATAGTGTAAATTGACAGCTAATCCATCAATTTTTAACTCTACTACATAAGCAGATGGCTTATGTCCTAATTCCTTTTCTACGCGATTCGCAAATGCTCGAACTTCATCAGCATTGAATACATTGGAAAGACTCAACATAGGGCGTCCATGTACAACCTTTTCAAAGGAGCCTTCCACCTTCATACCTACACGTTGTGTTGGAGAAGATGGCACAATATATTCTGGATGAGCTGTTTCTAAATCTACAAGCTCACGATATTTTTTATCATATTCAAAGTCACTCATTGTAGGAGCATCTTTTACATAGTATAAATACTGTGCATGAGTTAGCTCCTGTTGCAACTCTTTGATTCTATCTTTCGGATTCATATTACATCCCTTTTACTATGTAGTAACATTCTATACTATCCCATACAAACAAGGTAAAGAGGTTAACTGCTATACACAATTTTATCCCTTTTTGACAGGTGCAAATTTTGCCATCACCACGCGTACACCTTGAGTTGGGAATTCAATAGTTAGCTTCATTCCAGCCCCTTCACCAGCAACGTTGATAACCTTACCATTGCCCCACTTACTATGAATGGCAGTATCGCCAATCTTCCAATCAGCAATTACTTCATTGCGAACGATTGGCTTCGTAACTGGTCTGCTTGTAACACTCATATGTTGTGGCACATGACGCTTAATATCATCAGGTACTTTGCGCTTAGCACGCAAACCATCTACTAACTCTTCAGGAATTTCGTCGATAAAGCGAGATGGTAAATAGCTGCTTGTACGACCAAATACGGTACGCGTCGTAGCATTAGAAATATATAATTCTTTCTCCGCCCGTGTAATACCTACGTAAGCAAGACGACGCTCCTCTTCAATCTCCTCAGGGTTCATCAAGGTGCGACTATGAGGGAATAAACCTTCCTCCAAGCCTCCTAAGAATACAATAGGGAATTCCAAACCTTTAGCAGCATGTAATGTCATCAAGGTTACCTTGGACTCTTCTTGCTCAAAGGAGTCAACATCGTTAACGAGTGCTACTTGTTCTAAGAAATCCTCTACAGTACCAGATGGATTTGTATCTTGGAAGTCCTTAGCTACAGATAAAAGCTCACCAATATTCTCAGCACGTGCTTGATCTTGTGGATCTGTACTTTCTTCCAACTGAGCTAAATAGCCTGTTCTATCTAAAATAGACTCTAGAATATCTAGAACTGTTCTGTCTTCCATTTCAGCTACAAGTGTGAAAATAAGAATGCCAAACTCTTCTAACTTTTCTTTTGTTTTACCCTTAATAGAATCTACTAAATGTAGCTGCGTTAAGGTCATAAATAAAGACGTTCCGTTAGCACGAGCATAATCCTGTAGTTTGGCTACAGTAGTAGCGCCGATACTTCGTTTAGGGACGTTGATAATACGCAATAGACTCAAATCATCAAAAGGATTATATAACACGCGCAAGTACGCTAATACGTCCTTAATTTCTTTACGATCATAGAACTTTGTGCCCCCTACCATGATGTATGGTAAAGCACGTTTAATAAGTGCCTCTTCAAGTACACGAGACTGAGCATTCGTACGATATAAAATGGCCATATCCCCATAAGGAACACCGTGGATATCGTGCTTTTTAGCAATTGTATCGCCGATAAAAGCAGCCTCCTCATGTTCAGATTGGGCCGTAAAGTGCTGGATCTTAGCACCTTCCGTCTTATCAGTCCAAAGATTTTTCTTTGGTCGACCTTCATTATTCTCGATAACAGCATTGGCTGCATCTAGAATAATCTTAGTGGAACGATAGTTTTGTTCTAGTTTAATAGATATACAGTTCGGATAATCCTTTTCAAAGTCTAGGATATTTTGAATATCTGCACCACGCCATGCGTAAATACTTTGGTCAGCATCACCTACAACGGCGATGTTCTTCCAATGAGAAGCCAATAATTTAGCCAATAAATATTGAGCATGGTTCGTATCTTGATACTCGTCGATCATAACATAACGAAAACGTTTGCTATATTTATCTAGGACAGCCTCATTAGACTGTAATAATTTTACGGCCACCAATAATAGATCATCAAAATCTAGAGCATTATTTTTACGCAATTCACGCTCGTAATACTCGTAGACGTCGGCAACCTTTTGCTGGTAAAAGTCTCTCGCTTGCTTTCTAAAATCTGAAGCAAAGAGTAATTTATTCTTTGCATCTGAAATAGCTGCAATCATAGCACCAACGGGATAGTATTTATCGTCCAGATTTAGTGCTTTCAAAGCCGCTTTAATAACAGCTTGCGAGTCAGACGTATCATAAATGGTAAAGTTACTGTTATACCCTAAGAAATTATCTAACTCAAAACGTAAAAACTTAGCGCAGAAGCTATGGAACGTACTGAGCCAAATACGATTAGCTACATCCCCTACTAAACCAGATCGGAAGAGCACAC
>URZS01000103.1 GCA_900552445.1 uncultured Veillonella sp.
ACGACGCTCTTCCGATCTTATACTTTTATTTTACAATATATATATGCAAAAAGAAAGAAAAAGAACTTGCTATTAGTGCATTTGCACGCATAACAAGTTCTTTTTGTATGACTTATATTGAGTTTTTATGTGTCTAATTGCTAATTGGCAAGAAGATCATAGGGTCTACAGGAGCACTATTTAAGCGTACCTCGTAGTGAACGTGAGCACCCGTACTTTTACCAGTACTACCCATCAAGGCTATGGTTTGGCCTTGTTTTACGCTCATCCCTACCGTTACAAGTACAGCACTATTATGACCGTAACGAGTTACGAAGCCATTGCCATGGTCAATTTCAACGAGGTTACCATAACCACCATTAGTATAACCAGCAAACGTAACTACACCAGCTGCGGTCGCCACAATTTGTGAACCATAGTCATCCGCGATGTCGATACCTTCATGGAATGCACCAATAGCACCTGTCACAGGGTCTACGCGGCTACCAAATGGAGATGTAATAACGCCCTTGCTCGGCCAGATGCTTGGTGTCGTACTGTTCACAGCGCCACCAGAACCAGCGGAGAAATTGATGGATTGCAATGCCATCAAGTCTTGTGCGCCACCATCGCGAAGGATGTTGCGCATCGTATAGAAGCTAACGAGCAATTTTTGCGCGTCTTTGTCCATTTTAGACAAGCGAGCTGATAATTGTGCCGCTGTTAGCGTCTTTACTTCGCTTTCATCAGCGGCTTGCTGCTTTGGGTCGCTACCATCCCCGCCACCTTGAGCCGGTGTGCCAGATTCAGCGCCTTTTAGCATTTGCTTATTCTCTTCGCTAATTTGATTTAAGTTTTGGATTTTCTTATCTAGAACCTCTGTTTTTTGTTGTAACAATTTCAGTTGTTCCGATTGCAATTGCGTTTGTTGACGTAATTGCACCACCTCAGCTTGGCGCACGATGCCCCAAATGCCGAGTACCACTGCTGCGATGATTAAAATAGAGCCAACAATAGCTGCTATTTTCGCCTGCTTAGTGGTTAACGTCAATATGCAGTTGTCACCATTTCTTTCAACTTTATTTGAAATGAATGCCGGTAAATTCAATATAATCCTTCCTTATTTTGAAACGATGGCACTCGTCAACGCTTCCTCATTGGTACGTTCGCCCAATGCTTCGTTCAAACTTTCTAATTCTTCTTGTGAAAGACTAACAAGACTTTTACCTTTCACAATTGGTTTACTAAAAATACGGGATTCGTTACGACCGTAAATACTGGAGATACAGATGCCGTTATTGTTGCCATCGAGCAATGTAAGCGCAAAGGACAGATCATTACCGATATTTTCAAAGGCGTTATATTTAATAAAGCCAATTTTTTGTATCGTATTGCTCTGCGTATTGCGGATAGCCGCTTGCTCGGACAACAAGGACTCAAGGCCCTTCGCAGCATCGCGAATTTCGCTAACCTCTACAGATAATTTACGCTCTAGGCTCGCACCATTGTCCCCTTGCATAAAGAAATCGTATTTCTTCTTCAAGCTGCCTAGACGAATGTGTAAGATTACACAATACACTAGTACAGCGATAACAAGAACGATAGTTACCATGCCAATCCACGGTTGAATCGATTCGAACATGTATATTCCTTCCTATACAATCATCAAAACTCCAACACTTAATTATACCATTCTAATCGTGAAAGTTAAATGACTGCATGCAATTTAATTTAATAATTACTCTTTTAATTCCTCAATAAATGGGCTTATTGCCCGTTCTAGTATACCATGTAGAGCCGCTATGAGTACACCGTAATTTACGATTGGCGTACCTTGTACAACAGCACATTCAATGCGTCGTAGTACTTCGCGGCGTGTGAGCATACAAGCGCCACAGTGGATGATCAAATCATACTGTGATACATCCTTAGGGAATGCTCCCCCACTAGTGAATTCTAACTGTAAATCTGTATGACCTTGCTTCTTAAGGAGATTAGGAATTTTTACAGTCCCAATATCATCACATTGACGGCGATGTGTACAACCTTCGCTAATAAGAACCTTAGATCCTGGTTTCAAATTCTTAATGGCATTCACACCAGCTACTAAGTCCTGTAATTTTCCTTTAAAGCGAGCCATCAAAATAGAAAAAGAGGTCAACGGAATTGTATCCGGTGTTAATTCATCCACACGATCAAAGGCTTGAGAGTCACAGATAACCATTTTAGGTGGATGCTTAAGAGAGTTAATCATAGATGGTAACTCTTCTGTTTGACATACCAAGGCTAAGCCTTTGTAATCTAAGATTTCACGAATCGTTTGTACTTGTGGCAAAATAAGGCGACCCTTTGGCGCTGCACTATCAATAGGACACACAAGAATGATGGCATCCCCCTCTTCTACGAGTCC
Source organism: uncultured Veillonella sp. (assembly GCA_900552445.1). Lineage (GTDB taxonomy): Bacteria > Bacillota > Negativicutes > Veillonellales > Veillonellaceae > Veillonella. Next base: position 2,390 of record URZS01000103.1, read on the forward strand.
TTGTAAAAGTGTTTGCTCCCCTTCTATATCAAGGGGCGTTAACCCGCCAAGTAAATCTAGTAATTCTAACCGTTTTTCATTAGACGTAAAATCAGCTGAGCCAATGACGGTAGCAAGATCACCTAAGCCCTTATGAGATTTAATGTAATCAGATGTATCTGATTCAACTTTATCTGTATTATCTGCATTATCTGTATTATCTGCATTAATTTCATTTATAAATAATGCGATAGGCACATTATTTTGTTTTAACAGCCCTAACCAATGCATGTCATCAGGGGTTGGTTCTTCATCTGTGCGAAGCACATAGACAGCAAGGTTAATCTTTTTTACAACCTCTTCTGTCTTTTCCATGCGCAATGCACCGAGTTCAGTTGTATCATCAATACCTGCTGTATCAGTAATAACTACAGGACCTAGGGGCAAGATTTCCATGGACTTGCTCACAGGATCTGTCGTCGTACCTGCCACATCAGACACTAAAGACACAGGCTGATCAGTTAACATATTAATCAATGTAGACTTACCAGCGTTACAACGGCCAAAAAAGCCTATATGAACGCGGTTTGCTTTAGGTGTTTGTTCCATAGTCTATCCTTTTATACTAAACCCTTAAATACAGTAAAAGCGCAGCCCGTAGACTACGCTTTTACCGTGGATTGTAAATTGTATTTATATTATACAAAAATAATATTGGCTTGTCATTACTAATTTCACATAGGCTAATGCTAATTTTAGTATCTAGAGTATGCTTTTTGAGTAAATATCCACTATATATAGTAACTACTAAGAATGAGTATTGAGTATAGTACTAGTACGATTATTAGTAAGAGCTAATTATACTCTAAACTCCATTGCTTCTGTATCTTCTGTTTGATCTTGACCATCCATATAGGCAATGAGTCTTTCCAACTCTGCTTCAGAGGAGAAAGTAATTTCAATCTTGCCTTGTACTTTTTCACCAGCACGGAACTTGATATTTACAGGAGATCCTAAGCTCAATTTTAAACGGTCCATCAATGCACGTACTTCTGCCGTACTTTGTGGTTTATTTGTTTTAGTCTTAGGAGATTTATTTTGCATAGACTTCACTAAAGCCTCTGCTTGACGAGCACTTAATTCGCCCTCTTTAATGCGTTCAGCTGCTTCAATTTGTTGAGCCGCGCTACGAAGTGCCAACAGTGGACGAGCTTGACCTACTGTTAAATCCCCTTCAATAAGGTCTTTTTGTACAGAGTCACAAAGTTTTAAGAGACGAACCATATTGGCAATATAAGAACGACTACGACCAAGACGAGCAGAAATCATTTCTTGCGTTTGTTTATACGTATCCATTAAACCTTGGTAAGCCAAAGCTTCTTCAATTGGATCTAGCCCTTCCCGTTGCAAGTTTTCAACGAGGGCTACTTCTGTCATCTCTTCTGTATTATATTTCTTTACAATAACTGGAACGGTTTCTAAACCAGCAATAATAGCAGCGCGGTAACGACGCTCACCTGCTACGATTTGGTATTTATTCTTTTGCTTACGTACTACGATTGGTTGAAAAATACCAAGATTTTTAATAGATTCAGCTAATGTAGCTAAACTATCTTCATCAAAACTTTTACGAGGTTGATCTGCGTTCGGAACTAATTCAGAAATTGGTAACTCATGTATTTCCTTTTCAGGCAATACAGACTCTACAGAGTCAACTTTCATCAAATTACCAAGTCCCTTACCCAATCCGGACGCTTTGCTTTTTTTACTTTTCACTTCTCTAGGCATATAACTAACCTCTCTCACCTTACACATAGTGTGCTATATATTAATTTAACAATACTGCTATATTATCTAATCTATTTACTAAGATTTTGAAGCCTTAATCACTTCTTTAGCTAGTTTCGTATATACGTCGGCACCCTTAGATTTTGGATCATATACGATAATCGGTTCCCCATAACTTGGCGCTTCACTAAGTCGTACATTACGAGGAATAATTGTTTTATATACTTTACTGCCAAAGAATTTCTTAACTTCATCAGCTACTTGAATAGATAAATTTGTACGACCATCAAACATAGTCAACAACACACCTTCAATTTCAAGGTCTTTATTAGAAGTTTGTTGTACGATAGTTATAGTTTTAACTAGCTGACTTACCCCTTCTAGTGCATAGAATTCGCTTTGGATTGGAATCAATACACTATCTGCCGCTGTAAAAGCATTTAAAGTTAGCAAACCAAGGGATGGCGGACAATCGATGATAATAAAATCATATTCATCACGCACTGGTGCCAAAGCTTTTTTCAACATTGTTTCACGTGAAACAACAGAAACCAATTCTACTTCTGCACCAGCTAATTGAATTGTTGCAGGCGCAACAAATAGCTTTTTAAGCATTGTAGGCTGAACAATATCAGCAATAGGCTCACCATCAATTAGAACATCGTGTATACAGAGTTCTAAATCATCTTTTTCAATGCCTAAACCAGAGCTTGCATTACCTTGCGGATCCAAATCAACAAGTAACACTTTCTTGCCTGCATCAGCTAAACAAGCACTCAAATTTACTGATGTTGTAGTCTTACCAACACCGCCTTTTTGATTAGTAATAGCTATAACTTTGCCCACTTAATTCACCTCGCATATTCGTTCAAAATAGTTCTTTTTCATTATAACATAAATCAACTGTAATTATGGTAATTACAAATCAAATTCTTAAAAATTAATCTATTTATATATGTAATTACATTTTAAAACTTAATTTTTGA
>URZS01000104.1 GCA_900552445.1 uncultured Veillonella sp.
TTGTAGCCCGCTTGTTGGCAGGGCGGTTTATAAGTGTTTTAGGCTGTCATAAAATGCTGTATCTTGGTCTATTAATCTATTTAATATCTACAGCTATGTACTTCTACACACCTAATTTATTGATACTTGATAGTGTTCGTTTCTTAAATGGTTTTGCTTACGGTATTACATCTACAGCTACAAGTACAATCGTAGCCGCTATTATTCCAATGTCACGTCGTGGTGAAGGGATTAACTACTATGGCTTATCTACCTCTCTAGCCGCTGCTGTAGGCCCGTTTTTAGGCATTTTAATGCTTCATAGTCTTGGGTATGACTTTATCATTGCCTTTTGTGTAGGTCTTATCGTTCTTTGTGGTATCGGTTCTGTTATTATGAAGTTTGACGAACCTAAGCTCGCTATTGATTCAGAAGCGCATAAGGGAATTAGGATTTCTGATTATATTGAGCCACGCATGAATTCCATTAGTCTTGTATCTATGCTTGTAGGTTTTGCCTATTCTGGTGTTATCGGCTTTATGGCAGCGTACACAAAAGATTTAAATCTTATTATGGCAGGAACATTTTTCTTCGTTGTGTATGCCGTAGTCATTACTATAACAAGACCGTTACTTGGTATTCTCTTTGATATGAAAGGGGAAAATTTTGTTCTCTATCCTTGTTTCGTATCCTTAGCGCTTGGTATCTTCTTGTTATCCATCGCTCATTCTACATGGCTCGTGCTTTTGTCTGCTGTATTTGTTGGCCTTGGCTATGGTACATTTATGTCGAACGGACAAGCAGTAACTGTTAAAATTGTACCTGTTCACCGCATTGGTGTTGCTACATCTACGTACTTCATAGCCTTAGATATGGGGCTAGGCTTTGGTCCTTATATCTTGGGTGCTATTAAAGAGGTTGTAGGCTATACAAGCATGTTCCATGTAACTGTTGTTGTAGCACTTCTAGCTCTTGTTGCTTACTATTTCTTCTACGGTCGTTATGTAGGTACTGAAAAAGATCTTTCCTTGAAAGCTCGCGCTGAAGAAGAACGAATTAGAAATCGTCAAAATAATGGTCAGCTTGCATAGCGATTAACCTGATACATATAATAATCTTATATTTTAAATAATTAAGTAGATTAAATAAAATCAGTAATCCAAATTTAAAGGACTATACGAGATAACTCGTATAGTCCTTTTTTCTATGGGCGTACCCACATATTGTTTTAGTATTCTTTTATTTTTCGATGTTTACAATGTTAACGATAACTTCAACAGCTTTTTTCATATCATCGATACATGCAAATTCATGGCGACCGAGTAGGTTTTCTACGCCTGTAAAGATATTTGGTGTAGGAATGCCCATGAAAGAGATTTTAGATCCATCTGTACCGCCGCGAATAGGATCGCAAAGAGGAGTGATACCTGCTTTTTCCATCGCTGCTTTAGCTACATCTACGCACTCCATATTATCTTTGATGACATCGTACATGTTGTAATATTGGTCTTTTACGGATACTTCACATACTTCGCGGCCATAAATATCGTTTAATGTTTGACCTGCTTGTAAGAAGAAGGCTTTTTTCGCTTCAAATAACTCTTTATCGTGGTCGCGGATGATATAGTTCATTTTACCAGTGTCTACTTGGGTTTCCATGCTCATTAGCATGAAGAAACCTTGGCGTCCACAAGTGTATTCAGGAACAGCAGCACCTGGTAGTAAAGCATCGAATTGCATAGCTAATTTTGCACAGTTAATCATAATGCCTTTTGCCGTGCCTGTGTGAACAGATACACCTTTAAGGGTAACGGTACCGCCAGCAGCATTAAATGTTTCGTATTCAAGCTGACCGAGGCTTTCACCATCGATGGTGTAAGCATAATCTACAGGGAATTGTTTAACATCAAAGTGGTCAGCGCCGGTACCGATTTCTTCATCTGGACCGAAGGCACACATGATTTTGCCGTGTTTGATTTCAGGATGAGCTACGAGGTAGGCGAGGGCTTCCATGATTTCGCAGATGCCAGCTTTGTCGTCACCGCCTAGTAGTGTAAGACCATCGGTTACCACCAAGGATTTACCAATATAGTTCTTTAAATTAGGGAAATCTGCACGACGTGTGTAGATTTGATGTTCTTCGTTGAGGCAAATATCGCCGCCATCGTAGTTTTCTACGATGCGAGGTTTGATATTTTCTGCATTGTAATCAGCTGTGTCCATATGAGCAATGAAGCCGATAGCAGGGGCTTTTTCGTCTGTATTAGCATTGAGTGTACCGATAACAAAGCCGTTTTCACGATTATAAATGACTTCGTCTAAGCCGATTGCTTTTAAATCGGGAACGAGTACGTTCGTTGCAAAATCTACTTGTGATTGCGTACTAGGAATAGTAGTGCTTTCCTCATTAGACCGGGTGTTTATACTTGTGTAGCGGACAAAACGTTCAACCATTGATTCCATAATAAAGCCTCCTTGTAAGTAAACATACCTGTTATACATGGCAGTATTCGATACTGATACATATAGCGATTCTTAATTTACTTTCATTGTAGAACAGGGGCGCTAAAATTGCAAAATAATTATTTATAGATGAAGCGATATTTTATTCGCATAACGCATAGAAAACCATTGAACCATACATAGTACCATGTTAGTATAAAGGTGAATAGTTATACGTTTGTACTTTTTTATGTTAGGAGGTTTTACTATGTCGGACGAAACTCGTTCAATTCCGCCCGTAGAACCAGTCTTGGATCCTAAGAAGGATTACGTAGAGATTAACTCATATGTAGTATTCTGGGGCCTATTCTATGCGGCAATTTTCACACTGGCCGTAGGTTATCTATGTTTGAAAATTGGTCAAACAGTAGATGCCTTTGCACCAGTATCTGTACTTGCAATGGGTACAGCAGTTATCTTGAAACGTAAGAATGCTTTTGCTGAAACGGTTCACATTCAGGCTATCGCTAGTTCTAGTACGAATACATTAGCAGGCGCTATGTTCTTCTTGCCAGCGCTATACATTTGGAATGTTACGGATGTATCCTTTGTGCAAATGGTGATTCCTATTATCCTTGGCGGCGTTTTAGGTGTTTTATTATGCGTTATGTTCCGTCGCTACTTCGTTGAGGAAATGCACTATGTGTATCCGTTCCCAGGTGGTCGTGCTGCTGCAGAAGTATTGATGAGTAATGAAGGTAGTAAAGCTAAGCTAATGATTGGCTCTGGTCTCATTGCTCTTGTGTATGACTTCATTCTTAATAGCTTAGGCTGGTGGGAAGAGGTTATTCGTACTACTACCTTTAAATGGGGTACAGCTCTCGCTGATCAAACTAAATTGACTGCAGCCGTAGATACTGACGCAGCATTGCTTGGCCTTGGTTACTTTACAGGCCTTCGTTATGCAGCGATTATCGCAGCTGGTTCCTTCTTCTCTTGGTTCGTATGTATTCCAATCGTGTACTATTTAGCTCCTGAACATATCATGCAAATTGGCGGTCAAGCTGTTCCTTTAGCAGAGGCTCCGATTCGTAAGGTGTTCCTTGATTATGTTCGTCATATTGGTATCGGTATGCTCGCTATGGCAGGTATCATCGGTCTACTCAATATGTCTAAAGTCGTAGCTAGCGTTGTTAAAAATGCGGTGCTTGATATCTTTAGCTCTAAATCTACAGATGTTAATTTACTTCGTACACAACGTGACGTTCCTACATCTTGGATTGGTGCCGGCATCTTGTTGTGTACAGTTCTATTCGCTGCATATTTCCACTTTATGTATGCTGAAAGCTTTACACAAACAATCGTAGCATTCTTGATCGTTCTTATTATGTCCTTCCTATTATCTGTAGTAGGTATTAGTTCTATCGCCTATACAGGTACAGAACCAGTATCTGGTATGACAATCTTTATGATTATCATCTCCGCTGTATGCTTAACAGCAGCAGGCATGACTGGTAAAGTAGGTATGATTGCAGTTCTTATGATGGCATCCTTTATCGGTACAACTATCGGTATGGCTGGTAACTTCATGTCTGAACTTAAAGTAGCTCATATGACAGGTGCTACACCTAAGAAAATGGAACAATGGCAAATCGTTGGTACCATTCTTTGTGCAGTCCTTTCTGTAGGCGTTATGATCCTCTTGAACGACGCATATGGCTTCGTAGGAGACCATGCATTAAATGCACCACAAGCAAACGCTATGGCTGCTATCATTGAGCCAATGATGACTGGTGGTAGTGCTCAATGGCCTCTATACATGGCTGGTGCATTATTCGCAGTTATCTTGTGGATGATAAAAGTTCCACCTTTGGCATTTGCTTTGGGTACTTACTTGCCAATGGAAATCAACACACCATTACTTATCGGTGGTTTGATTGCATACTTCGTACAAAATAGTACAAAAGATAAAGCGTTGGCAGATCTTCGCTTCGCTCAAGGTAGTACAATTGCCTCCGGTCTCGTAGCTGGCGGTGCTATTGGCTCCTTGTTCAGTGCCGTACTTCGTATTGCTGGTATTGATGTATTTGCAGAAGCTTGGGTTGAAACTCCAGAAGCAACATACCTCAGTATTGTAATGTACTTATTACTTTGTGTATTCTTGTACAAAGTAGCTATGTACGTAAAAGCTAAAAAAGCGTAATAATTACCGCCTTTACCAAGTTTTATCTATGTTTGGTGAAGGCGGTCTTTTTATTATTAGTTTTAGTCGTAGTCATAGTCATAGTCATAGTCATAGTCATAGTCTTATTCCTGTGGCTATTAATTATTTCTTCGGTATAGCTAAAAACTATGTGAGTCTAAAACCTATTTATATGATTGGATTTATTGACCTCAACTATATCGAATGTTATCATAATAGTATAATATCTCTTGAGGTATTATTTTTATTATGTTCATATAATATAAGTATAGATATAATAGTTGATTAAAGAGAACTCCTGTTTCTAAGTACACAGGATTGAGTAGGGGCAATTATGAAATTTAAGAAAATCGCAGCTCTGTTAGGAGCTTTCACCATTGCTAGCAGCTTGTTTATCGCTGGTTGTGGCAATACAGGTACGAGTCAAAAGACTTGGCGCGTCGGTACTGATGCGACCTATGCACCATAGATCGGAAGAGCGTCGTGTAGGGAAAGAGTGTAGATC
>URZS01000105.1 GCA_900552445.1 uncultured Veillonella sp.
TGCGGGGCGTTGTACTTCTCTTTCTTATAATTATCCCTTTTACTGTTGTTACAAATCCTGAAATGATTGAGGATGAAGTCGATTTTTATTTTTTGGTTACTATATATATTGTAATCCTTTTGAGCTATGTGGTATGGAACTATATTTATAACTACTTAAGACGTAGAAGGGGGTAGTTTTGTGCATATTCATTTACCCTTAGTTTTCGTAGTAATCTTTTACTCGGCAATTGTTCTCTATTGGATTATATATAAGATACTCTTAAGAAAAAAACTTTCACCATTATTAGTATCTTTAATTGCTAATTCTGATTATGGCTTTATGAAAGTTCTTTCCTGGTCGGCAATTATTACATATCCGTTTATGTTGTTTAGCATGTTTTATTTCTTAGATTACATCGCTGTACCAATTGTATTAGTGTGGTTCTTGCAGCCTGTTTTTGTGTTAGCTGTATTATTAAAACAGCCACCTCGTAGTCGCTATTATGAATGGGCTAGAAAAAAGCAGATGTATGTAGTTCTTTTTGTTTTTGCTTACATAATGTCTGCTCTAATTTTGTTGAAAGTTAATAAGCTAATATAAAATTTAAGATAGAAAACCCCGATACGTTATGTATCGGGGCTTTTTCCGTTCATTTGAGGTATGAGAGGATGTTACATATATGTCATAGAGATGAGAGAGATTTTATTTCATGCGAACTGCTTCAGCAAATTCGTCTTCGGTCATGAGTTTTTCTTCCAAGATGATTTCTTTGATAGAGCAACCGCGTTTATACGCTTCTTTTACAACCTTAGCACTCTTGTCGTAGCCAATGTATGGTGTTAAGGATGTAGCAATCATGAGGGATTGTTCTACAAAGAAGTTGAGTTTTTCTGGTACGAATTCTACACCGTCGATACAGTGTGTTGTGAAAGAATTCATCGCATCTGCGAGGAGGCGACAGCTTTCAACAAAGTCATAGATCATGATAGGCATGTACACGTTCAATTGGAACGCACCGCTGCCTGCACAGATGGTCATAGTCGTATTGTGACCGAATACTTGGGCACATACCATGGTCAAGGCTTCGCATTGTGTAGGATTTACCTTGCCTGGCATGATGGAGGAGCCCGGTTCGTTTTCAGGAAGATGCCATTCGCCATAGCCACAGCGAGGGCCAGAGCCTAAGAAACGCACATCGTTAGCGATTTTGAATAGGGTAGTCGCCAATGTATTGAGTGCACCATGAGCCATCATGAACGCATCTTTAAGAGCGAGCCCTTGGAATTTGTTGTTTTTAACGCGGAATGGAGCGTCTGTTACCTCTGGTAATACAGTTTCCATAACGTCTAGATAGCCCTTAGGTGTGTTCACACCTGTACCGACCGCAGTACCACCGAGTGCTACGTCGAGTAGGTGGTCAGCGTTTTGAACGAGCATTGTTTTGGCAGTTTTTAAGCCGTCCACAAAGGCGCTGATTTCTTGGTCCACCATGATGAAAGTCGCATCTTGTAGATGTGTACGACCAACTTTTTGCAAGCCTTTTCCTTTTTCTTGCAATTTTTCAAAGGATTGGATAAGGCCGTCCAATGCAGGAATTACGCGTTTTGTAATTTCAAAGTACGCGCAGATATGCATTGCCGTAGGAAATGTATCGTTTGTACTTTGGCCGCGGTTTACATCGTCGTTAGGATGAAGCGGGTTGCTTTCATCTAACTGTTTAGCCCGGTGAGCGATTACTTCGTTCACATTCATGTTAGTTTGTGTGCCAGAACCTGTTTGGAATACTGTCAATGGGAATTCATCATCCCATTTGCCGTCCACGATCTCATCTACTACTTGAGCGATGAGTTTCGCTTTTTCTTCGGTTACTGCGCCACATTTTGCATTGGTTAAAGCACATGCTTTTTTGACAAGCGCAAGCGCTTTGATTTGTTCAATAGGGATGCGGTGGTCACCGATCTTAAAGTTATTGAACGAGCGTTGCGTTTGAGGTCCGTAAATTCGTCTAGCGTCGACTTCGACTGGTCCCATTGAATCATATTCAATTCTTGTTTCCATAATTACAACCTCCTTAAAAGCCATGCCGACCTTAATGTCGGTAATTTAATTATATAAAATCCTGTATATTTGTACATAATAAAAGAGAATGATTTCTATTTTCATATAGAAAGGAGTTATATATGCGATTTATGCATATAAGGGGCATAATTTATATCTATTTACATGTATACATTATAAATATCGCATATATATTGAAATCATCGCTTTAACACGATAAAATGGAAGTAGCTTATTATATTGTTTTAAGCTCTAGTTTCACAGAGGAGGTAAGTACTTATGAAACATGACTTTATGAGCCATGACCTTCATCTGCCGGAACTGACGGTACGTGGGATGCTACTTGGTGCATTGATTACTGTAATTTTTACAGCATCTAACGTATACCTCGGTTTGAAGGTTGGTTTGACATTCTCGTCATCCATTCCGGCAGCCATTATTTCAATGGCAATTTTACGTTTCTTCAAGGATTCTAACGTTCTTGAAAACAACATGGTACAAACACAGGCTTCTGCAGCCGGTACTTTGTCCGCAATTATCTTTATCTTGCCAGGTCTACTCATGCTTGGGTATTGGAACGGCTTCCCATTCTGGCAAACATTCTTGCTCTGCGCATGCGGTGGTTCTCTAGGTGTGTTATTCACTATTCCATTGCGCCGTGCCATGGTAGTAAATAGTGATCTACCATATCCAGAAGGCCGTGCAGCAGCAGAAATCTTGAAAGTTGGCTCTCACAATGCTGGCGCAGGCCCGCAATCTAGCTCCGGTATGGGCGATATCGTATCCGGTGGTTTTGTAGCTGGTCTTATCAGCCTTTGTGCAAATGGTTTTAAAGTACTTGGCGACAGCATGAGCTTCTGGCTTCCTGTAGGTAGCAAAGGTATTACTCAAATTCCATTGGGCTTCTCTACAGCGTTGTTAGGTGCTGGTTACCTTATCGGTATCGCTTCTGGTATCGCTATCCTCGTTGGTGTACTCATCGCGTGGGCTGGCTTCGTACCTTACTTCACTAACATGTTTGCTCCAGATGGTGGCGCTACTGCTAAGTTCGCAATGGGCATCTGGAAATCTAAAGTTCGTTTTATCGGTGCTGGTGCTATCGGTATCGCAGCGATTTGGACTTTGATTACTTTGATCAAACCTATCATCGAAGGTATGAAAATTTCTGTACAATCCATGAACAGCAGTTCCAGTGAACGCGAATTGCATCGTATGGATACAGATATGAGCACAAAATCTGTTATGGGCGTGTTCGCAGTTATTCTTATTGGTTTAGTATTCACATTCTGGGAATTCGTTTCTGCAGTACCTATTAGTGCTGGCTTAATGTGGACTCTTGTTGTAGTAGGCATCTTAGTAGCTTTATTAATCGGCTTCTTCGTAGCTGCAGCTTGTGGTTACATGGCAGGTCTTATCGGTACATCTGCATCTCCAATTTCCGGTATTGGTATCTTGGCGACTATTATTTCTTCCTTAGTGGTGTACTTCATCGCTTCTGAAAATAACTTGTTCGCTACACAAGCAGGTGTTCAATTCGCTACAGCTATGGCTATCTTCATGACATCCGTAGTTATCGCAATTGCATCTATTTCTAACGATAACTTGCAAGACTTGAAAACTGGTCAACTCGTTGGTGCAACACCTTGGCGTCAACAAATTGCGTTGTTACTTGGTTCCGTAGCCGGTGCAGTTGCAATTGCTCCAGTTCTTAACTTGCTTTACCAAGCATACGGCTTCACAGGTGCGTTACCACGTGCTGAAATGGATCCTAATGCTGCATTATCCGCACCTCAAGCAACTTTGATGACTACAATCGCTCAAGGTATCTTCAACTCCAGCATGGAATGGGATTATATCTTGATCGGCGTTGGTGTTGGCGTAGTAGCAATCATCGTTAACTTGATTCTTAAAGGCACAACAGCTTCCTTAACATTGCCTCCATTGGCAGTTGGTATGGGTATCTACTTACCACCAACATTGGAAGTGCCTCTCATCATAGGTTCCTTCATTAGCTACTTCGTAGGCCGTTACCTAGTAGCTCGTGCTAAAATGCGTGCTGGCGAACTCGCTGAGTACGATGTTGAACAATCTAACCGCCGTGGCGTTCTCTTCGCTTCTGGTTTGATTGTTGGTGAAAGCTTGATTGGTGTAATCATAGCTGTTATTATTGTATTGTCTGTTACAACTGGTGGCGGTGAATCTCCACTTGAATTAGTAGGTCCTGATTTTGAAAGCACAGCACAATGGTTAGGATTGCTTGCATTTGCATTCTCTGGTCTCTACCTTGTTCGTCGTGTTGTAACACACAAATTCAATAAGGAAGAAGCTTTAGCTATGAAAGCTGAACAAGAACAACAATAAGAGGTTAAACAATGAAATTAAAACAGTCTGTACTCATCATGATGGCTGCTGCATTGCCAGTAGTATCCTTCGCCGCAAGCGAAGCAATTTCTGTAACTAAAGACACTGCAACAGTGCAAGCGGCTCAAGCTAATACGAATAAAGTAAGCCGTAATGATTTAACACACCGTATCTCTAGCACTGCGACTCCAGAGCAAAATCGTGTGTTGCGCTCTGTAGTATCTAAAGTTGACCGCAATGCAGTTGAGGTGGTATCACCTAATGCGGACCGTTATATGGATCGTAAAGAGGTTGCAGTATCTCCTGTGGAATCTACTACAGATCACTTGAATTTAGTATTCCCAGTTGTTAAATCTGTTAGCCCAACTGTAGAGAAAGCAATCAATACAACTATCAAAAAGTACGTTGCTAAGGTACAAAATGATGTAGAAAAATTGAATGCTAAAGAAGCTAATAAAACAAACGTAGTTATGTATTACGATGTGAAAACAGATAAAAATGGCATTCTCAGCGTATTGATTCACACATACACAATGCGTGATCGCGATGCAAATGGTGTGAACTATGTAAAAGGCTTCACGTTTAATACTACAACAGGTCGTCAATTATCCTTGTATGACCTCGGTGGTCTTAACAAAAAAGAGTTAGTAGATCGGAAGAGCACACGTCTG
>URZS01000106.1 GCA_900552445.1 uncultured Veillonella sp.
AAGCTGATGGGGCAGGTAAGCTTGACCTCTTAATCGACATCGATTTCCGTATGGCATCTACAGGCTTATATTCTGATATCGTATTCCCAGCGGCTACATGGTATGAAAAAGAAGACTTGTCCTCTACAGACATGCATCCATATGTACACGTATTCCAAGCAGCTGTTGATTGTGCATGGGAAACTAAATCTGACTGGGATACATTCCGTACCCTTGCAGAAACAGTATCTCGCGTAGCAAAAGAGTCTGGCTTCACAGAATACGAAGATATCGTAGCATTACCTCTTGGTCACGATAGCCCAGGTGAAGTGGCACAACCAGAAGGTAAAGTCCTCGATTGGAGCAAAGGCGAATGTGAACCAATTCCAGGTAAAACAATGCCTAACCTCGTTCATGTAAAACGTGATTACAGCCAAATCTTTGAAAAATTCATCGCTTTGGGACCTAATATTGAAAATAAAATGGGTGCTCATGGTTTGGCGTGGGATGTATCTGATGAATACCAAACATTGTATGCACAAAATGGTACTATCGATAACCCTGAATTCATTTCTCATGGTCGTCCAAGTATTTACGAATGTAAAGAAGCATGTAATGTTGTATTAACACTATCCTCTTGTACAAACGGTAAATTGGCTGTTCGCTCTTGGAAAGCTATGGAAGAAAAAACTGGTCTTTCTGGCCTTGAAAAGAATGCAAAAGGTCGCGAACAAGAAAAGATTACCTTCGATGATATGGTTCGCCAACCACGCTTTATCATTAGCTCTGTAACAAGTACTGGTAAGAACGATAAAAATCGTCGTTACTCTCCATTTACAACATCTACAGAGGATAAAGTACCATTCCGTACTGTAACAGGTCGTCAATCCTTCTATTGCGATCATGAAATGATGCGCGATTACGGTGAAGCTATGGCATTGTATAAACCTGTATTGTCCTACAAACCAGTACAAGGTGACTACAAACAAGAAGGTATTCCAGAAATTACATTGAAATACTTAACACCACATAATAAGTGGTCTACACATAGTATGTACTTCGATAGCCAACAAATGTTGACATTGTTCCGTGGTGGTCAAACAATTTGGCTCAACGAAGATGATGCCGCAGAAATTGGCGTTAAAGACAATGACTGGGTAGAAGCTTTCAATAAAAATGGTGTTGTAGCAGCCCGTGCAGTTGTATCCCCTCGTATTCCTCGTGGCATTTCTTACATGCATCACTCCCAAGATCGTCACATCAACGTTCCTGGTACGCAAGTTAAGAAAGACCGTCGCGGTGGTACACATAATGCACCGACTCATATTCACTTGAAACCGACACACATGATCGGCGGTTATGGTCAATTGAGCTATGGATTTAACTACTATGGCCCAACTGGTAACCAACGTGATATGACAATTGTGGCTCGTAAATTGAAGGAGGTGGATTGGCTTGAAGATTAAAGCTCAAGTATCCATGGTCCTAAATTTGGATAAGTGCTTAGGCTGTCATACATGCTCTATCACTTGTAAAAATACATGGACGAACCGCGAAGGCGCGGAATATATGTACTTTAATAACGTGGAAACTCGCCCAGGTGTAGGCTATCCACGTAATTGGGAAGACCAAGAAAAATGGAAGGGCGGCTGGACGCTAGATAATTCCGGTAAATTAGCTCTTTCTACAGGTTCTAAAACAAATCGTTTGATGAAATTATTCTTCCATCCTGAACAACCAGAATTGAAGGATTATTTCGAACCTTGGACGTATGACTATGAAACATTGATTCATGGTGGTCGTAAAAATAACCAACCAGTAGCTCGCCCTCGTTCCCTTGTAACGAAACAAAAAATGGAAGTTACTTGGGGCCCTAACTGGGATGATGACTTGGCTGGCGGTCAACATGCTCGTGCAGACGTGAACTTGACTAAGATGGGACAAGATATCGTATTCGATTACGAAGAAGTATTCATGCGCTACTTACCACGTCTTTGTAACCACTGCTTGAACCCTGCGTGCGTAGCTGCATGTCCATCTGGTGCAATCTACAAACGTGACGAAGACGGTGTAGTTCTCGTATCTCAAGATGTATGCCGCGGTTGGAGACATTGCGTTCCATCTTGTCCATACAAAAAAATCTTCTATAACTGGGAAACTAATAAAGCTGAAAAATGCGTATTCTGTTACCCACGCTTAGAAAATGGCTTGCCTCAAATCTGTGCTGAAACTTGTGTAGGTCGTATGCGCTATGTTGGCGTTGTATTCTACGACATGGACAAAGTAGAAGCTATGGCAGCTACAAAAAATGAACAAGACATTTACGAAAATACAGTTGAGTTAATCTTAGATCCTCATGATCCTGAGGTTATTAAAGCAGCTCGCGCGGAAGGTATCTCCGAAGCATGGATTAAAGCAGCTCAAAAATCTCCTGTATACAAACTTATTAAAGAATGGGGAGTGGCTTTGCCATTGCATCCTGAGTACCGTACATTGCCAATGGTTTGGTATGTGCCACCACTTAGCCCAATCTTGCAACGTGTAACATCTGATGTATACTTGCCAGATGCACATGAAATGCGCGTGCCTGTACAATATTTAGCTAATCTGTTTACAGCAGGTAATACAGAAATCTTAGCTCGTACATTGCAACGTATTCTCGACATGCGTGAATATATGCGTCGTCGTGAAACAGGTGACGGTCCTATTGAACACAAAGTTGATTTAACAGAGGATCAAATGTACGGTATGTACAAATTGTTGGCATTGTCTAAATACAATGATCGCTTTGTTATTCCTTCTGATGTCAAAGTATCTCGTGAAGGTCGCTTAGAAATGCAACACAATCGTGGCTTTGCTTGCCCTACAGGGGGATGTCAATAATGAAGGATGCTCAGAAAATCGCTCTTATTGCGTCATTTCTTCTACGCTATCCCGATGAACAATGGTATAACGAACTACCTGAATGGAGAGAGGACGCCCAATCCGTTGGGCATCCTCAACTTCGCCAAGGTTTATTAGAGTTCTTTGACTATGTAGAGGATGCTAATAAAAAAGAATTCGAAGACCAGTATGTTCGTACCTTTGATTTTAGTCAAAATACAACGATGTACTTATCGACTTATGAATTACAAGGTACAGGGGAACAAGCTGAAGAACTCGTTAAATTTAAAGCTTTCTTCCTTGAAAATGGCTATGATTTGCCAAAAGAAATGCCAGACTATATTCCAGCACTTCTTGAATTATGCGCTGTTATCGATGAGGAAAAAGCAAAAGAGATTTACGACTATTGTAAACCAAAATTGGAATACATTAGAGAACGCTTCATTGAGGCTAAACTGCCTTATGCATTCTTGTTTGATATTATCTTGTCTGTTGCAAATGGATTGGAGGACGGTGCACGATGAATCTATTCCTTTGGGGCGCATTGCCTTACATCGCATTCACCTTCTTAATCGTAGGTACCTTGGTTCGTTTCTTCTATTTTGAAAGAAACTGGACTACAAAATCGAGTCAATTTTTAGAGAAAAAACAATTACGCATCGCTAATCCATTGTTCCACTTTGGTTTACTATGCGTTATCGGTGGCCACGTAGTAGGTGTATTAATCCCTAAAACTTGGACTGCTGCTATTGGTATTAATGACCATATGTACCATCAAGGTGCGTTATACATGGGTGCTGTAGCGGGTCTTATATTTATCGTAGGCTTCTTGCTCTTGATGAAACGCCGCTTCACAGTAGCTGAGTTGAAAGTTAACACATCTCGCCTTGATAAATGGTTATACTTGTTCTTAACATTAGCCATTTTCAGTGGTATGGCTGGTACATTGCTTAATGCATCTGGTTTCTTTGATTACCGCGTATCCATCGGTCCTTGGTTCCGCAGCCTATTAGCATTTATGCCGGATCCATCCTTGATGGAAGGTGTTCCATTTATGTTTAAATTCCACATGTTCGCGTGGATGGCAGTGGCAATCATCTTCCCATTCAGCCGTTTGGTACACTGCTTGAGTGCTCCACTCAACTACTTAACACGTCCGTTCATCGTTTATCGTAAACGAGATGAAAAATAATTAGGATGATGATTGATTTGTATGTTCTTTATAACATGACAAATTAATCTTAGCCCCTTGTATTGGTATTAGTGTATGCTAATCAATACAAGGGGCTTCTATTTTCTGATTTTGGTTAGAGTATTTTAAAGAACATAAGCTAACATAAGCTAACATAATATTATTTTTGATTGCACTACCTATTTTTACTGAAATACTTTGTAGTTGTTTAGATAGTTAGAATAAAAGACTAAATTAGAATTATTCTTATAATGAAAGCTACGTATCTAATAAAAGCAATCTACAAATTTCTATTTAAATGATAAAATGTATTAAGTAAAATTGGTATTTTAGGAATTATGTTAGAGAGGTTTACAATGAATCAAGTGGAAACGAAACAGTATAAGAGTATTTACCATATTTTTATATGGATCGCTGTATTTTCTTTAATTATGATCGGTTTGCTAGAGTGGGGCTATATGGTAGGTGGTCGTGCCTTTGGTAACTATAAAGTATACACAGGTCTTGTGCCTTGGTGTGCCTGGATTGTGATGACTTACTTAGCAACGCGCCCTAAATGGTTTACAAGCCGTTATAATTTAGGTGAAATGTTCAAGGTTCACCGTGCATTAGGTATTGCATCTGTAGCTGTTATTGCATTCCATTTATATCTTTATTTTGGTAAAGCCGCTAAATCTGTCCTCGGCTGGTGGGGTGGCTATGTAGCCCTTACTTCCTTCGGTATTGGTACAATCTCTGGCCTTGCGTTCTTGACTCCAAAACTTAGAAAAGTAACTGCATCTAGCCGTAATATTGGTATTTGGTTGCACCGTTTCAACTTAGTTGCATTAGTAGCTGCAGATATCCATATTCATGGTTTTAATCGTATTTCCAAAATGGTGCCATTCCTACAAGTATTTGATATTATCACGTACGGTCTTGTTATCTACTGCAT
>URZS01000107.1 GCA_900552445.1 uncultured Veillonella sp.
CCGTTTAAAGCCATATACGATGTCATCTTCTACGTCGTCTTCTATAGTGATATAGAGAGAAATATGTAAGTTTTTACCTTTTCCGCGCTCGATGAAGTAGCTAATACCCGGATCGTCGAGGTTAGATGGGCGAACCGCAATGATATCGTACGTGCCATTGGCTACGCCTTCTAAGGCATCCTTAATCATTTGATTGGAAAGTTCATATTGATTGAGGTAGAAGATATCGTTGTCACAAGTTAATACATATTCTCGAGGAGGCGTAGTATTTTTGTACTGTTTTTCCCAGCTTTCATCAATCACAGGCAATGTAGCATGATCATAGAAGTCTTTAATTAAAGCGAGACCTTCAGGAATGGACATTTCTTTAAAGTATCGTATTTCATATACCCTAGGATCCACGTTTTCATCTAGTTCGCTAGGCTCCTCAATGTAGCCGTATAGATAGATAGTACAAGAGTTTGTATCTTCATTGTGGAACATAACGATACTGTACACATCGTAAATTACGTTTTCTATGGATTGACGATTGTCATAGATGATAAAACTGAGGTATTTTTGTGTATCCCATTCGCGCTCGATGAATTCCCAGTCGTATTTATTCGTGCGCCAACCAGTAGTAGATTCCTCAAAGATTTCTAATACATCAACAGAGTTTTGAGGCCATGCAGGTGGCATAGGATTACAAGTTGTAGAAGATTGTTTTATGCCTGCTTTGTACTGATAATGTCCATTAACTAGTTCAAAGGCTTCTAATCGCTCAGATGCTTCGTCAGGAATCGCCAACGGCTCACCAGTACCTAACCAATTATCATTTCTTGTGTTGAGACGTTTGATGCTTTCACGAGCATGCTCGTAGAACGTAACGGCTTGGTCTAAATCAGGTTCTTTTGTAATGTCACCCATTTCGTAGCAATAGCCGGCTGCCAGTTGCCATAGATGGTCAGCATAGTCATAACTACCGTATCTATCGAAACATTTGCTAGCCTGATTAACGCACTCTATGGCGGTTCTTATGGCAGGGCTATTACCTTTTTTGAAAGTAAATACATAAGCGAGATACGGCCAAATAGCATCGAGAGTGTAAATAGCCGGTTGTTGTAATAAGTGAGCGATGCGAGACCAGTCTTGGGACTGACCATCGATATTCAATGTGCGAATAATGATGGCTTGCATTGTAACATAAGCATGGTCGTCAAAGTCTAAATAATCTGGGCTTATAGCAGCACGCTCGTAGTATCTGAGGGCCTTTTGAATATCCTGAGGGATTCTTTTGTTAGACTCACCTGGTTTTGCATAGTACTCGGCAGCTTCACGCAAACACATGCCATTATTCATGGCGGCGCCGCGCTCAAAATATTCGAGAGCTCGTTCATGCTCCCCGCGAGACTTACAAATATCACCAGCTAAATACATCATGAGTGGCAAACCTGCTGCAGCCCCTTCAAAAATCACTTGTTCTTCCATGTTCCTATTATCTTGCTCTACATAGGTAACGCGCAAGTTGCGGTATGCAATAACAAGGCCTGCTTCGGCAGATTTACGCAACCATTGCTGAGCAATAGCAGTTACTTTATTGGACAATCTACGTTGATCTTCTTGCACAAATAAGCCTTTTAAGAAACGGACAAAGCCAGATGGTTCACCTTCATTAGCCACCTTTTTAGCCGATGGTAAGATGTGGTAATCACCCCATTGGTATACATTGGCAATGGCGTAGGCACAGTAAGAACAACCCTTTTGGGCGCCCTCATAGACGCGCTGGAATGCTTCGTCCTTCGTCATAGGCAACTCTTTTTCAATGGTTGGTGTAAGGGCACCTGAGGTACGCATAGCCTGTAAAATGGCGATGGCACTGCCTTTACGAATAGCCGTATGTAAATAGCTATACGCCTTTGTGTCATCCTCAGGAAAGCCTGCTTCAATCCACGTGAACTGAGGGCCAGAATAGACGCGCGCCAAAATAGCGTACACATCGCCAATACCAGGAATCGTTTGGCCTTCCTCGTCTAATTTCACAAGGGTATCAAGCTCAGCTTTGCCCGCCCAAGCGATATCTTTATTGCATTGATGGAATATTTTATTGAAAGACTGCTGTATTTGATCAGTAAAATAAAAACTCATTCTCTCCTCCGCATAATAATCAGTAGAAGCTGATAACATATGTAATTTCAGTATACTATTAGTGTTTAGGGGAAAACAATATAAATGTTCTGAATTTACTTGACTTTCATTCTATAGAAACATTATAATCAGATTATAATTTTATACTCGCCTGTTAGAAACCGATGAGGTGGAGATAAAAATAGGAAATGCACTCACAGAGAGCGGGATTAGCTGAGAACCCGTAGTACGCAGCTTATTAAATGGACCACCGAGGGCGCATGGAAAAGAATGAACTTTCATTCCTAGTATGGTGCGACGTCACACGAGCGTTAGTCGTGAGGGATATGTTAGTATCCTGCGAAAGGGGAATGCACTGCATTCAAACAAGGTGGTACCGCGATTTATAGCATAATACAAGTATTTTCTAATAATTGTATAAGAATAGAACTATAGACTCGTCCTTGACGTTATATTGTCATGGGCGAGTTTTTTTATTGGCAAATGCCAGATGGAGGTTCTCATGATTTTCCCTAGTCTTGACCGTGTGAAAGCTATCGCACCGGGCTACGATATCGTGCCTGTATATATGGAAATTTTATCCGACGTACGCACACCGATTAGTGTGTTGAAAGCATTAAAACAAGTGAGCAGTCATACGTACTTGCTTGAAAGTGCGGATAATAGTAATCATTGGGGCCGTTACTCCTTCTTGGGCTACGATCCTAAGATTGAGCTTTTCTGCAAAAACCATACAATGACTATCAAAGACGGTACAACACGTACTTTTGAATGCTCTGACCCAGCTGCAGAAATTCGCAATATTTTGAGTCAATATAAAAGCCCTCGTTTAGAAGAGTTACCAACCTTTACAGGTGGCTTTGTAGGCTACTTTGCTTGTGAATACATCCGCTATATCGAGCCAACATTGGATTTCCCAACACCAGATGATGACTCTGCTATGGTAAACGATGTAGACCTTATGCTCTTTGATAAAGTAATCGCTTTTGACCACTATAAAAATAAAATCTATTTGATTGCTAACATCAGTACAAACGATTTGGAACGCAACTACAACAAGGCTGAGCTTGAGTTGAAAGCATTAGCTGATCTCGTAGTAAACGGCAAAGAGGCTAATATTCCAAAAGGCATCCTTAAAACAGAGTTTACCTCTGAGTTTACAAAGGATGAGTTTGAAGCAGTTGTTAAAAAGACACAACATTACATCAAGGAAGGGGATATCTTCCAATGTGTTGTATCTAACCGCCGTGAAGCTGAGTTCGATGGCAGCTTGTTAAATGCATACCGCGTATTGCGTACGTTGAACCCATCTCCATACATGTTCTATCTATCTGGTGGCGATGTAGAGCTTACAGGTGCCTCTCCAGAAACATTGGTAAAACTAATAGATGGTAAAATGTATACCTTCCCAATTGCAGGCACTATGCGCCGTGGTAAAAACGAAGCAGAAGACCTTGCTATTGAAGAAAAACTCATTAATGACGAAAAAGAGTTGGCTGAACATAACATGCTCGTTGACCTTGGCCGTAACGATTTAGGTAAAATTTCTAAATTCGGTTCCGTAAAAGTAGAGGCGTTACATATGTTGCAACGTTTCTCCCACGTTATTCACATTACATCTACTGTAAGCGGTGACATTCAAGATGGTAAAGATGCCCTCGATGCCATCGGTGCTACATTGCCAGCAGGCACATTGTCTGGGGCACCTAAGATTCGTGCTATCGAGATTTTACACGAACTTGAAAAAAGCCCACGCGGTGTATACGGTGGTGCTGTAGGTTACATCGATTTCTCCGGTAACATGGACGTATGTATCGGTATCCGCATGGCCATGAATAAAGGCGGCAAGGTCTATGTTCGCGCTGGCGCTGGTATCGTTCGAGATAGCGTACCTGCTAGTGAATACAACGAAACTTTGATCAAAGGCCAATCCATGATTTCCGCAATTACAGATGCACAGGAGGTAGAATAATGGTACTCCTTATAGATAATTACGATAGCTTCTCCTTTAATTTATACCAATTAGTAGGCTCTATCGATCCAGATATTAAAGTCATCCGCAGCGATGAATTAACAGTTGAAGAAATCCGCGCTTTGAAACCAGACTATGTGATACTTTCACCAGGACCTGGCAGACCAGCTGATGCGGGCGTATACGAAGACCTATTGCGCGAATGCAAAGGTGAATTCCCAATCCTCGGCGTATGCCTCGGTCACCAAGCCATCGGCGAAGTATTCGGCGGCACCGTTTCCTACGCAAAACAAGTGATGCACGGTAAACAAAGCGTAGCCAAACAAGTACACCCATCCAAAATCCTTAAAGGCGTACCAGAACAATTTGAAGTGGCAAGATACCACTCCTTGGCGATTGTAGACGAAACAATTCCGAGCGAACTCATCGTCACATCCGTTACAGACGATGGAGAAGTAATGAGCGTAGAACATAAAGACTACCCAATCTACGGCGTGCAATTCCATCCGGAATCTATCATGACGCCGAACGGGGAACAAATGATTCGCAATTTCTTAAGTCGCTGATGTAGCGGACGATAGGGGCACCGAAGCCGACACGCTACTGCGCTTACGCGGAGCCCGAAGTCGTTTTTCGAGAGGGGGCTGTTTTCCTCTATCAGAGATAGATATTATTTTTTAGACTAAGGAGCAGGGAAAAGGGGTTCTTTATTTGTTTTGCCGGTAGTGATATGGTATGATTTTGGTGTTGTCGAGAAAGGATGAGGAGGTTTTATAGATGTTTGACCGTTTGGATGATATGTTACGGCATTACGAAGAACTGATGCTGATGCTGGGGGAT
>URZS01000108.1 GCA_900552445.1 uncultured Veillonella sp.
ATAGGATGGTGTAAGTTATGACAAGTGTTGCTGCAAAGCATGCAAAAGGGAAAAAATTAAAAGACGTGATCTTCGTTACTGCTGGACAAGCATTGGCTGATGCTAAAGAAAATGGTCGCGAGAACGTTGTAAATGGTACTTTAGGTGCTATTCATGATGAAGATGGCAAATTAGTTTTCCTCAAAACCGTTAAAGAAGAATATTTGGGTCTTAATGACACTGAACATATTGGTTATGCCCCAATTGCAGGTATTCCAGAGTTTTTAGCAGCTGCTGAGAAAGAATGTTTCGGTAATTCTCGTCCAGAAGGTCACATCCGTAGCATCGCTACAACTGGTGGTACTGGCGGTATCCATCACTTAATTCATAACTATACTGAGCCTGGTGATGAAGTATTAACTGCTGACTGGTACTGGGGTGCTTATAAAGTAATTTGTAGCGACATTGGTCGTACACTTGTGACGTATTCTTTATTTGATGAGCAAAATAACTTTAATCTTGAAGCATTTAAAAATCGTGTAAACGAATTAGCAGCAAGACAAACAAATATAGTAATCTTGTTTAATACACCTGGTAATAACCCTACTGGTTATTCTATTGAAGACAAAGATTGGGTCTCCATCCTTAATTTCTTGAAAGAACTCGTTGTGATCATTGGTATTGATGTGGCGTATCTCGACTTCTCTGGTGATAGAGAGGAAGTACGTGCATTCTTTAGTAAATTTGGTCACTTGCCAAAAGCTATCCTTACATGTGTGTGCTATAGCTTGTCTAAAGGCTTTACTATGTACGGTCAACGTGTAGGTGCTATGATTGGTATTTCTGATGACGAAGAAATCGCTGATGAATTCTTAGAAATCAACAAAAATACTAGCCGTGCAACATGGTCTAATATTTGTCGTCCTGCAATGCGTACAATGGCAAATATTGTAGCAGATCCTGTTAAATTTAAAGCCTATGAAGATGAGCGTAATAGCTATTACCAAATGATTCGCGAACGTGCTGACATCTTCAAAGAAGAAGCCGCACAAGTAGGCCTTCCTATGTTGCCTTACCGCGGTGGTTTCTTCATTACAATTCCTACAGATTCTGCTAACGCTATTTGTGAAGAATTGAAGAAAGAACATGTTTATGTTATCGCTTTAGCTAAGGGTATTCGTGTAGCTGCCTGTGGTATTCCTAAATTCCAAATGGCTGGTTTAGCTGAAAAAATCTATAATGTAATGAAACGTCTCGGCAAACTATAATAGATAATTAAAACTTATACAAAAAGTCACTTGATACACGTATCAAGTGACTTTTCTTATACTAGTGAATATCTTTATGTTCTTTAATATCTTTGTCAGCTTCTTTAGCCAAGTTTTCGAGTGCTTGTTTAGGAGCTGTCCGTTCACCTGTTTCTGGATCAACGAATTCAACGCGGTCTAAAGTACTTGTGATTTGTCCACGAATGAAGCTTAAGTAGATTTCATATAGTTCTTTTTTTTCTACTAATTCCTCTGGCGTTAATTCTTGACCGGATTTTTTCTTTGCTGCTAGTTCATTTATGCGTTTTAATGTATCGTTAATATTACTCATATTGACCTCCTGTATTCTATATTAGAATAACATGATTTATTATAACATAGAACTAAATGAATACGTATGGTAAGATATAAGTTGTACGCGTCTGTACTTTCACAAGTGAGGAAGGAGATATGTATGCGTGTAACAAAAGCAATAAAGGCAGAGCAGTTAAAACTGTTACAAGAGCATTATTTTGATGCAAAACCTGCCCTCGAGTATACAAATGAATTTGAATTATTAGTAGCCGTTGTTCTATCTGCACAATGCACTGATGAGCGAGTTAATATCGTTACTAAACGATTATTCCCTGAGTTAAATCATCCGGCTAAGATGTTAGCAATTGGCGTCACCAAGTTAGAGGCTCTTATTAAGGATTGTGGTCTTTATAAATCGAAAGCTAAAAACTTGATTGCTACTTGCCAGATTTTAGTCGACCAATATCATGGAGAAGTACCTCGTGAGTTTGATCAACTCGTTGAATTGCCAGGTGTAGGTCGTAAGACAGCAAATGTGGTAGTATCTGTACTGTTTGGGACACCTGCTATTGCAGTAGATACCCATGTGTTCCGCGTGTCTAACCGATTGAAACTAGGTATTGCAAAGACGCCAGAAGAGATGGAGTTAAAATTGCAAAAGGCTATTCCAAAAGAGGATTGGGCTGCAGCACATCACTGGTTAATTTATCATGGTCGGAAATTATGTAAGGCTCGCAAGCCTTTATGTGAAGACTGTTTCTTAAATCATCTATGTCCTTCTGCAGGAAAGGTTTAATATGAAAGCAAATAACGAAGAATTTATTACCCTTTGTGCCGCTAATGGTATTGAAGGTATTGATATTGTCAATGAATTAATGCGTTTTAAGGTACTAGATCAATTGATTTCTAGTAATGCTAGCTCTCGCGAGTGGGGGGTAACACCTGAGGATTTATATGCCTTGGCTGAGAAATCTACAGTGGAGTCCTTTGGCCCAGTGTCATATGAGTTGAATACATTCCAAAATCTGTATGGCCCGTCTTTTAGAGTCGAATTATTTGACTTCATTAGCGATACTGGTATTTTAGATGGTTTAGATGTAGGCACTATTTGGGAAACTCCTGTTCGTGAAAGCATTGAAGCACATAGTAAAACAGGAGAGCTTGTTCTTTACGCCTATGTAGAAGAATATGCTGGCATGGTAGAAGAAATCCTTCAAGCTTATGAAGATAAAAAGGTTGTTCTCTATACAGCATCTCCAGTATGCTATAGCATCTTATCTCGTTTATATCCAATGGCTCAAATCATTAATCATTGGCCACATCGCAGTTACTTTGACCATATCTTTACAGGTACTGTGGGCATGTTCCAATCTTCTGAAGATATTGTAGAAGAAGTGGCTAATGGTTTACATAACTTGGTACCAGAAGGGACTGCGCAATTGTTCTTACCTGCTACGATGGCACAAAATCAATTGGGCTTAAACAATATGGCCTTACAATTCTTCTTGAACCAAAAACGTGTAGAAGCCATCCGTGAGTGGACTCCTTTAGGTGCCTATGAAATCGTATATGGTAAATATGAGGTTAAAAAGATGCGCGTTGGCCTTCGTGAACGTGTAGGCGAAGAGTGGAAAGCGATTAATTATATTCCATTACCTCATGGTGTATTTGCTCAATTACCAGTATTTACAGTGTTGAATTATGGCTTATCTTTGCGCTCTATCTTATTGCCAGGTGGTCAAACAGATGTGGCATTAGGACAAGATGGCATTTACTGCATCGATAGCCGAGTATCTGAATTAGGTCGTAATGCTCTAGTTGAAAGTGGAGCATACTTCCTTACTTTCAAGCGTTATACAGATCATGTAGACGTAGATATTACGACAGAAGCACCTGCTGCTGATGTATACTGGATGTTCCCAGATGCAGAGCTTGCTTATATGTGGTATGCGTACTTCTGCAGTACAATTGGTCAAACTTTAATTCAAGAAATTTCTATGCTTGTTCAAACAGATGAGTCCTTCGGCTATTTGCTTAGCAGTGTACGTCGTCGCGTATTAGATGTAAAAGACGAAGCTCAATTAATTGAATCTGTTCAGGCCGCAGATGCAGCGTATATTGACGCAGTAACAGCAGCAACAGAGAACTGGAAGAAAACAGTAGATACATTAGGTGCACAAGTAATGCCACCAACAACATCTATTGATATTGAAGATTACAGCGACTATAAAAACTAATTGTAAAACTTAAGCTTTTAGTTTAAAATATATCGTATCCTAAAAAATATGAACTACTAAATATAGTAGGTATGAAACATACTACACGAATGTGTAAGAAAGGAGGCACCATGGCAGTTATCAATTTTGAAATCTTCAAAGTTATCGGTACTTTGTCTGAAGATAAAGACGGTTGGAAAAAACAATTAACATGTACTAGCTGGGGCAAATACAATCCTAAGTTTGACCTTCGCGCTTGGGATAGTGAATATACAAGCATGAAAAAAGGGATCACCCTTTCCTTAGAGGAGCTTATTGCGTTGCGCGATATCCTTAATGAAAGTGACTTGGAGACTATCCTAGCTGAGGCTATTGAAGAAAAACAAGCATCTAAGGAATAGTATTGGCAACTTGCATTTGTAATAGTGTCATGCTATAATCTATAAGAATAATATTGATTGTCGGAAAGAGGTGTATAGAATGAAACAAGGTATTCATCCAGACTATAAAGAAGCTACAGTAACTTGCGGTTGTGGCAACACATTCAAAACTGGCTCTGTAAAAGGTGACCTTCGCGTAGACGTTTGCTCCAAATGTCATCCGTTCTTCACAGGTCAACAACGCGCGGCTCAAGCTCGTGGTCGTATTGAACAATTTAACAAACGTTACGGCAAATAATTTGTCATGTAATGTAGCATCTATTGGCAGGGCTATGGGCTCTGCCTATATTTGTTTATGAGAGGAGCTCTTGTGAACACAGAACGTATTAAAAAGTTTGTCGGTGGACAAGCTGTGATTGAAGGTGTCATGATGAGAGGCCCTGGCTATACGGCAACAGCTGTACGTGAGCCAGCAGGCACCATTGTAGTTCAAAAAGAAGCTACAAAATCTATTGCTGACACATATCCAATTTTGAAAAAACCATTTCTTCGTGGCTGTGTAGCTCTCTATGAATCTCTAGTGATTGGCATGAAGGCATTGTCCTTCTCTGCCAAGGCAGCTGGTGATGAAGAGGAGGAAATGTCTAATAGTGAAATTGCCATTACCATGGTTATTTCCACAGTCTTTGCGATAGCTGTATTTTTGGCTTTGCCAACATTTATCGTAAAATTTATTCCTGGTGTACAGGATAATCATATAGTATTAAATCTCATTGAAGGTGTTATTCGTTTAG
>URZS01000109.1 GCA_900552445.1 uncultured Veillonella sp.
GAAGCTAAAAAATTGGGTATTCCTGTAGTTGCAACAGTTGACACTAACTGCGACCCAGACGAAGTTGATTTCCCAATCCCAGCAAATGATGACGCTATCCGCGCTGTTAAATTGTTGGCTGGTAAAATGGCTGACGCTGTTCTTGAAGGTCGTCAAGGCGAATCCTTCGAAGAAGGCAATGCTGAAGCTGCAGAATAATTCTGCAAAGCTACTTAATCATTTCTGATTAGCATTTGAAAGATAAATCTATAACATATATAATTAGGGTAAGGACTATATCCTTACCTTAATTAGTACTAGGAGGAACAAAATAATGGCAATTACTGCTGCTTTGGTAAAAGAATTGCGCGACATGACTGGCGCAGGTATGATGGACGCTAAAAAAGCATTGGTTGAAACTGACGGTAATATCGATAAAGCGGTTGACCTTCTTCGTGAAAAAGGTTTGGCTGCAGCAGCTAAAAAAGCTGGTCGTATTGCAGCTGAAGGTGTAGTACAATCCTACATCCACGCTGGTGGCCGTATCGGCGTTTTAGTTGAAGTTAACTGCGAAACTGACTTCGTTGCTAAAACTGACGACTTCCAAAACTTAGCACGCGATATCGCAATGCAAATCGCTGCTGTTAACCCTACATACTTGAACCGTGAAGAAGTTCCTGCTGAAGTAATCGAACACGAAAAACAAGTATTGTTGGAACAAGCTAAAGTAGAAGCTGAAGAAGACGTAAAAGCTGGCCGTAAACCAAAACCTGAAGCTGTTTTGGAAAAAATGGTTGCTGGTCGTATTGAAAAATTCTATAAAGAAAACTGCCTATTAGAACAAGTATTCATTAAAGATGGTGACAAAACTGTTACTGATGTAATTAATGAAAGTATTGCAAAAATCGGTGAAAACATCAACGTACGTCGTTTTGTTCGCTACGGTTTAGGTGAAGGCATTGAAAAACGCCAAGATGACTTCGTAGCTGAAGTAATGGCATCTGTTGGTAAATAATTAAGAAACAATAAGAGAACACCGTACAGTGTTCTCTTATTTTGCAATAGAGGAGTAAAAACATGGCAAAGAGAAACTTTCAACGTATTGTTTTGAAGTTGAGTGGTGAAGCATTAGCAGGTGACCAAGGTTTTGGTATTAACCCTGATGTTGTTGAAGAATTTGCGCAAGAGATTGCGGCTTTAGCAAAATCCACTGATTTAGAAATCGCAATTGTTGTTGGTGGCGGTAACCTATGGAGAGGGTTGGCTGGTAGTAATCAAGGTATGGATCGTGCTACTGCTGACTATATGGGTATGCTAGCAACAGTAATGAACTCCTTAGCATTGCAAGATGCATTAGAGCAAGCTGGTGTTGATACTCGCGTACAAACAGCTATCGAAATGCAAGAAATTGCAGAGCCTTATATTCGTCGTCGTGCTATTCGTCACTTAGAGAAAAAACGTATCGTAATCTTCGGTGCCGGTCTTGGTAAACCTTACTTCTCTACAGATACAACAGCTGCATTACGGGCTGCTGAAATCGAAGCTGATGCAATTTTGATGGCGAAGAAATTTGCTGATGGCGTATATGATTCCGATCCTAAGACGAATCCTAATGCCATTAAATTTGATGAGTTAACATATAACGATATCATCACAAAAGAACTAAAAGTTATGGATGCTACATCTACAACTTTATGTAAAGATAACAATATTCCTATTATCGTATTTAGCATGGACATTCCTGGTAACATTACAAAAGCCGCTAAGGGCGAAGAGATTGGTACCATTGTTCGAGGAGAATAATTCAAATGGAAATTAAAGAATTGTTACAACAAGCAGAAGAACGCATGAATAAGTCTATTGAGGCTTTAAAACATGAATTTGCATCTATTCGTACTGGTCGTGCTAGTGTAGCATTGCTTGATAAAGTAATGGTTGATTACTATGGCAGTCCATCTCCAATTAATCAAGTTGCAAATATCTCCGTGCCTGAGCCTCGTATGATCGTGATTGCTCCTTGGGATAAAACTATGATCGGTGCCATTGAAAAAGCGATTTTACAATCCGACCTTGGTTTAAACCCTGGTAATGATGGTGCTCAAATTCGTTTAACTATTCCTCAATTAACTGAGGAACGTCGTAAAGAAATCGTTAAAGTAGTTCATAAAAAAGCTGAAGATGCTAAAGTTGCAGTGCGTAACATTCGCCGTGACGTAAATGATGCATTGAAAAAAGAAGAAAAAGCTAAAACAATTACTGAAGATGATGCTAAAGACGGTTTAGATGAAATCCAAAAACTTACAGATGCTAAAGTTAAGCAGATTGATGAGTTAAAAGCAGTAAAAGAAAAGGACGTATTAGAAGTATAATGTTAGATTCTAATAGCCTTATTGGAATGCCATGGCAGCTTGCAAAGTCTCGTTTGCAGGCTGCCCATATTCCTTTTAAGGTAATGATTGGGGCATCCTTTAATCGCTTTTTTGAGATTGCAGATGAAGGATTTTATGTAGCACGTATTACTAAAGTAGATGAGTGTTTACATATACTAGTGTATAGACCAATGATTGCCAGCGACTTCGGACATTCTATCGAGGTAGACTATGCTAAAGAAATTATTTAACCGTAAACAATCGGATACGCCTGCTATTGATAGCAATGCTATTCCTAAACATGTTGCTATTATTATGGATGGTAATGGACGTTGGGCTAAACGTAGAGGGATGCCACGTTCCATGGGGCATCGTGCAGGGGCAGACGTATTAAAGCAGATCGTTATCGCTGCTGACGAAATTGGAATTAGAGCTCTTACGGTATATGGTTTCTCCACAGAGAACTGGAAACGACCTGAACAGGAAGTTTCTTTACTTATGGCTCTCATCAAAGAATACTTAAATAATAATGTTAAGTATATGCATGAACATAATGTTCGCATTCGCTTTATTGGATTTATTGGCGCTCTTTCAGAGGAGTTACAACAAATCATTAGGGATGCAGAACTATTAACTCAGAATAATACAGGTCTTACTTTGCAGTTAGCTATTAACTATGGTGGACGTGATGAGATAGTAAGAACTATCCGCGAAATTACAAGTTCTGTAAAAGCGGGTACTATTACAGCGGACGATATTACTGAAGACTATGTAAGCTCTCAATTATTTACTAAAGAGTTTAGTGATGTAGACTTGTTGATTCGTCCAAGTAGTGATTTTAGAATTAGTAACTTTTTGTTATGGCAACTAGCTTATGCTGAATTCTGGTTTACTGATTTACATTGGCCAGATTTTACAAAGGAAACTTTGTTAGAAGCTGTTGCGGCATATCAGAAACGAGAACGCCGATTTGGTGGCTTACGTGATGAGGAATAAAGAATGTTAAAAACACGTGTTATTACCGCTGTTATAGGTTTTATTATTGCCTTAGGGGCCATTACGTTAGGCGGACCAGTGTATAATGTTCTTATTACGCTGTTAGCCCTATTAGGGTGGCGTGAGTTTGTTTTGCTCGGTAAGGCTAAACATGTACGCATGTCCATTATATGGGGTTACATTAGTATCTTATTATTGATGATTGCCTTCGCAAGTCATCAATATATTCTGGCTATAGCTATTTTAGTATTAAGTTTATTTGCCAATTATATGTTATGTACATTTGGCGAAAATAAATACTCTATGGCTAGCGTATCCTTTAGCGTATTTGGTTTACTATACGTTGGTATTGGCATGCTTTCTTTGCTTATGATTCGTCATGACTCTATTTACATGTCTTTAACCATGCCTTTTGAACTAGATAATTGGGGAACAATTACACTTTGGTTATTATTGTTTACTACGTGGGCTAGTGATACCTTTGCTTACTTTGCAGGTCGTGCATTTGGTAAACGTAAGATTGTACCATCAATTAGTCCTAATAAAACATTAGAAGGTTTTATTGGTGGTTTTGTAGGCTGTATCATTACAGGCGCAGTATTTTCGTATATCGTTGGTATTCCTTGGTGGATGGGTATCCATGTAGGGATGATCAGTGGTATATTAGCACCATTAGGTGATTTATTTGAATCAAAGATTAAGCGATTATGTAATGTAAAAGACTCTGGTACCTTATTACCAGGTCATGGTGGTGTATTGGATCGCTTCGACAGCTTACTATTCGCGGCACCTATCACATTAGTCTATATATTGCTATTCGCGTACTAATCGAATAGAGGTAAACTTATGAAATACCTAAGTATTATTGGCAGTACTGGCTCAATCGGTACGCAGACACTTGATGTAGTGTCTCAACATCCAGATCAATTCAAGGTGGTTGCCTTAGTGGCACATCATAATATTGACCTCTTAGAAAAACAAATTAATGAATATCAGCCATTAGTTGCTGGTTTAGTTGATGAAAGTGCTTTTAAAGAGCTACAAGAACGCTATTCAGGTCCTACAAAACTTGTAGGTGGTAAGGAAGCGCTCATAGCTGCTGCAACGATTCAAGAAGCAACTATGGTTGTAACTGCTATTGTTGGTGCCGCAGGTATTGAGCCAACAGTGGAGGCTATCAAAAAGGGTAAAACAATTGGTCTTGCTAATAAGGAAACCCTTGTTGCTGGTGGTCCGTTGATTACATCTTTAGCTAAAGAGTATGGCGTACAAATTTTACCTATCGATAGTGAACATAGTGCTATATTCCAATGCTTAGAAGGTCAAGATCGCAATAATGTTGATTCCTTGATTGTTACAGCTTCTGGTGGTCCACTACGCACTTGGGATTCTGATAAAATTAAAACGGCTACAGCTGCAGACTGTTTACGACATCCAACTTGGAATATGGGCAATAAAATTACTATTGACTCTGCCTCTTTATTTAATAAGGGCTTAGAGGTGATTGAAGCTCATTGGCTATTTGGGTTTAGATCGGAAGAGCGTCGTGTAGGGAAAGAGTGTAGATCTCGGTGGTCGCC
>URZS01000110.1 GCA_900552445.1 uncultured Veillonella sp.
CTACTTATCCCCTTTTCACAACCAGAGATCAAAAGGTAAATTTTCCAATATATAAAAAGATTAGAGTTGTGAGTTCTTGTATTGCTAATAATTGATGTTACGTTTACATCGTGTAGTGGTGTGTAAGGTGAGTTTAGGATTTACTTAGGGAGGGAATATAGGGTCCTTTTGAGCGACTTTACGCGTCGTATGGAGCGATGAAGGAGCCCTATATTCCTCCCCCTGGAAACGTAACATCATTCCCTATCTCCTTCCCAGAGGATAAAAGGTAAAATTTGAATATATCCTTAGATCCGTATTCTGAAAGACTTTTAGATTTGCTATAAAAACTGATACTACTTTTTATACTGGTGGTAGGTGTTATAGTAGTCATTAGAATGTGTTAGGAGCAGGAATAGATGTGGATTTTTGACCGAAACGTGTCGTATGGAGGGAGAAAACCACATCTATTCCTCCCCCTATAAAAGTAGTATCAGTTTTAAGTTCTATCGGATTTAAGTAAAATCCACATAAAAGTCTTTCAGAATAGCCCTAAAATATTGACAAATTTACGTTTTAACTCTATAATTACCCTGTTATGGTATAAGTAAAACAATACAAAATGACGAGGAGGTGTTTTACTAATGAAACGTACTTACCAACCAAATACTCTTTGGAGAAAACGTACCCATGGTTTCCGTGAACGCATGAAAACTATCGGTGGCCGTCTCGTTTTAAAAAGAAGACGTGCAAAAGGCAGAAAACGCTTATCTGCATAATATAATAGCTGTTAGGCAGGAGAAAAAACTTGGCGCTGCTGCCAAGTTTTTCTATTCTTAGGACTTAAGGACAATGCATATGGATTATTGCCTCGATAAAGCAAGACGACTGACGCACAATAATGAATATCGCCTTGTGTATAAGCACGGTAAATACGAAGTAGGCCGTATGTGTGTACTGTATCGTATGCCCGTGGCGAAGCAACCTACTCGCATTGGTTTTGTAACAGGAAAAAAGGTTGGTTGTGCAGTGGAGCGCAACCGAGCTAGACGCCTTATGAAAGAGGTATATCGCCTCAATCAACATTCCATTCGCGAAGGGTATCATATCGTAATTGTTGGACGTGGCCCTCTGAAAAACGCTACCTACGAAAAAGCGGAAAAGGAGATTTTGTATCTCTTGCGAAAAAGCAAATTATTGGTACAAAATGATAAATAGGACCGGACCACAAGTTAGAGGCTTTGGTCCTTTTTGTGTATATGGAGATTTCTATGAAACGCTGTATAACAATGCTTTTACGACTTTTAATTAGGTTCTATCAGCTTGCCATATCCCCCTTAAAACCTGGATGTTGCCGTTATTATCCGACATGTTCCACATATACTCTGCAGGCCATCGAAAAATATGGTCCTTTGAAAGGTAGCTGGATGGGTTTAAAACGCATTCTTCGCTGTCATCCTTTCCATAAGGGTGGCTACGATCCAGTTCCCTAACCCACTTGGGCTTAGGCTGGTTATGTGTTGTGTGAAAGCAACTTTCACCATGACCATTTAGCACAGATTTGGAAATACCTGAGCATCTGTATGGATGAAATTTAGACCATACCATAACGATATATAGATGCGCAAAGGACGATTTCGGACTGTATGAAAAAGGAGAAACAATGGAATTTTTAAGTAGTGTATTCCAACCTATCGTTGATTTAATGAGTTCTTTGGTAACTTACGCGTTCCAATTCACTCAAATGGTAGGTTATCCAAGCTACGGTGTAGCTATTATCCTTTTAACAATTTTCATTAAAGCGATTTTAGCACCACTTACTGTTAAACAAATTAAATCCATGAAGGCTATGCAAGAGTTACAGCCTCGCATGCAAGAATTGCAGAACAAATACAAAAACGATCCTGCAAGATTGCAAGCGGAAATGGGTGCATTGTACAAAGAAATGGGCGTTAACCCACTAGCTGGCTGCTTGCCTCTATTGGTTCAAATGCCATTCTTGATCGCTATCTTCTACGCTTTACAAGGCTATCCATACGATCAAAACTATGTACAATTCTTATGGCTTCCTAGCCTTGGCGAACCAGATCCAATGTACATTTTGCCAGTATTGAGTGCGGCGTCCACTTGGATTATGTCTAAACAAACTGGTAGCGGTGCAACTGGTGCTGCTGCGCAACAACAAAAGATTATGACAATCTTTATGCCTCTATTCATTGGTTACATCTCCCTTAACTTCCCTTCTGGCTTAGTTATTTACTGGATCGTATCCAATGTGTTCCAATTTGTGCAACAACATTTCATTTACAAAGGCTTAGAAGCTAAAAAATAGGAGACACTATGGAATTTATCGATGTATCTGCTAAAACCATTGAAGATGCCATTGCCAAAGGTGTAGCTCAATTGGCTGTAGATGGCCAAGAATTGGTTGAAACTAAGGTGTTAGAACAACCTTCTAATGGCTTCTTGGGCATTGGTCGTAAACCAGCAGTTGTTCGCTTATTCTTCACATCTATGGCAAAAACTGCCACTGTGGAAGAAGTAGCTCAAGCAGAAGAACAATCTGTAGCTGTTGCTTCCGAGCCGGTTGCAACGACTGAAACAGAAGTGCAAGAAACAGCAGCTGTGGAAACTTTTGATGACGAAGTAGAAGAAAAACCTTCTAAAAAGGAACTTTCAAAAGAAGACCAACAAGTAATTGCTGAAAAAGGTAAACAATTCCTCGATGATATGTTTACTCAAATGGGCCTCAAAGTAGTTATCGAAAAAATGATGACGAAAGATAAAATTACATTCCAAGTACACGGCGAAGAGCTAGGTATTTTGATCGGCAAACATGGTCAAACATTGGATGCTATTCAATACTTAACTAATCTCGTGGCTCACAAGGATGTATCTGGCCACTGCCACATCGTTGTGGATGTGGAAAATTATCGTTCTCGCCGAGAAGAAACATTGGTGAATCTCGCGAAACGCTTGGCTTCTAAGGTAAAACGTAACCGTCAAAAGGTTTCCTTAGAACCGATGAATGCTTTTGAACGTAAAATCATTCACACTGCCCTTCAAGGGGACAAACACATTGTAACGAACAGCGAAGGGGACGAACCGTTCCGTCACGTTGTGATTACGTACAAAAAATAATATAGCGGTGCAGCTTTCGAGTAACTGAGTTTTCAGTTATTTGGGGGCTGCCCCCTTTATTCTTTAGGTTATGGTGAAAGCTAACCTAAGTTAATCTTCGCATGCAAAGATTAGTTTAGTTTAACTTTCACAGGCGAAGACATGAATATTGGATATATCCAAAAATATATTGTAAGCAGTAAATCAAAACGACGAATCTTGATTTCATATGTCTTATGAAATGCATAATAGATAATCGAAATACGGAGATATTTATGTATATAGATGATACAATAGCGGCCATTGCGACGCCGCCCGGCATCGGTGGGGTTGGTATTATTCGTGTTAGCGGCAAGGATAGTTTTCCTATTGTAAATAGCCTGTTCAAGAGCGCTGGCACCGTGCCTTTGATGGACCGCCAAAATAGAACGATTCAATACGGAACCATTGTGGATCCAGCAACGAACAAGACCATCGACGAGGTTCTTGTGTTATTAATGAAAGGCCCTCATTCTTACACGGCAGAAGATGTGGTGGAAATTCAGTGTCACGGCGGTATTGTGCCGGTTCGACAAATCTTGAAATTGCTCGTAAATCACGACGTACGCATGGCAGAGGCCGGCGAATTTACGAAGCGTGCCTTTATGAACGGACGTATCGACCTCACCCAAGCGGAGGCGATCATTGATATTATTGAAGCGAAAACGGAGGACTCCCTTTCCCTCGCTGTATCGCAGCTGGACGGTACCGTTTCATCCTTTGTAAAAGATGTGCGTGAACAGCTCATCGCTATGATTGCTCATTTAGAGGTAACCATCGACTATCCTGAGGAGGATATTGAAGATGTAACGAGCCAAGAGGTTCGGGATCAACTAGAGCCTATTTTGAAAGCTATGGATGAACTTTTATCCACAGCGAACACAGGTCGCCTCATTCGCGATGGTATTACGACGGTTATTGTAGGCCGTCCAAATGCAGGTAAATCGAGCCTTATGAACGCTCTATTGCGCGAAAACCGCGCTATTGTAACAGATATTCCTGGTACGACGCGGGACAGTATTGAAGAATATATGACCGTAGAAGGCATTTCTTTGCGCCTCATCGATACGGCAGGTATTCGGGACACACAAGATACGGTGGAAGCCCTCGGTGTAGAACGGGCTCGCGATTATATCAACAAAGCGGACATCGTGCTCTGTGTGATCGACGGGTCTACTCCATTAACCCCTGAAGAAATCGAAATTTTGACCTCTGTTAGCGGTTTGAACACTATCGTGTTACTTAATAAGTCCGATGTGGCACAAGTCGTTACAGACGAAAATATTAAAGAACACGGTAATTTTACAGCTATCGAACGCATTAGTGCCAAAGAAGGCGAAGGCTCTGCAGTTCTCTCTAAATGGGTACAAGAACTCGTCTACGGCGGTCGCGTAAAACAAGACAACAGCGCCATGATCAGTAACGTGCGCCACATTAGCCTTATGGAACAAGCAAAGGCACAAGTCGAACAAGCCCTCTCCTCCATCGACATGGGCATGCCAGTAGACTTTGTCGCTACCGATTTGCGTAGCGCCTGGGAACTACTTGGGGACATCACAGGCGACACCATCCGTGAATCCATGATCGACGAACTATTCAGTCGATTCTGTTTAGGTAAGTGATGATGACAATGAGTACTTCCAAAAAGCCTCCACTGGCCAGGTCTAACTAAGAAGGGCCATAAGTAGGGTGTGAGGCAGAGATCGGAAGAGCGTCGTG
>URZS01000111.1 GCA_900552445.1 uncultured Veillonella sp.
GCGGGCGAAGATATTGTTACGGCCGCATTATCTGACGAAGTGTAACAGCCATATTAACTGATACAGTATAATAGCGGTTGTGTTTGACGAAGTGGAACATACTGCTTTTACGTGAAAACTCATAAAGATTTCACCGTCTAAAAGTAATAAATGTGATATAATATATTAATATAGTTTATTGGATGCCCTATATTAACTATATAGTTTGTAGTGCTTAGAAAAGGTGATGTTATGAAATTAGTTGTTACCGTTGTCGGCGTTGACCGCGTTGGTATCATAGCCGGGGTTAGTACAGTACTTGCTGACCACGGTGTAAACATTATGTCTATTAATCAAACCATTCTTGATGGCGTTTTCAATATGATTATGATGTGTGAAACAAAGTCTGAGGATATGAAAAACCTTACATCTATTCAGGAGGCTTTGAATGCACAAGGTAAAGAACTAGGTGTTGAAATCCGTGCACAGCATGCAGATATTTTCTTGAGCATGCACCGTGTAGGATAGGAGGCACTATGTTATCTATCGACAATATTTTAGAAACGAATCAGATGATTCACGATAACAAGCTTGATGTTCGTACGATTACGATGGGGATTAGCTTGTTAGAATGCGCATCTAGCTCTGGTAAAGAGCTATGTGATCGCATTTATGATCGCATTACAAAAGAGGCAGAACACCTTGTATCTACAGGTGAAGATATTGAGCGTGAGTTTGGTATTCCTATCATCAACAAGCGTATTTCTGTAACGCCAATTTCTCTAGTGGCTGGTGGTAGTGATCTAACATCTTATGTTCCTGTAGCAGAAGCTATGGATCGCGCTGCGAAGGCCGTAGGGGTTAACTTTATCGGCGGTTTCTCTGCTCTTGTAACAAAGGGAGCTACACGAGCTGACCGCATTTTGATTGACTCTATTCCTGAAGCATTGGCAACTACGGATATCGTATGTAGCTCCGTTGCGGTAGGTTCCACTAAAACTGGTATCAACATGGACGCAGTGCGCGACATGGGTATCATCGTTAAGAAAACGGCTGAGCTTACAAAGGATAATGATGCTCTTGGCTGTGCTAAGCTAGTTATTTTCTGTAATCCAGTTGAGGATAATCCTTTTATGGCGGGTGCCTTCTTCGGTGTCACTGAAGGGGATAGCGCCATTTCTGTAGGCGTATCTGGCCCAGGTGTTGTTAAACATGCCCTTGAATCCGTTCGTGGTCAATCCTTTGACGTTGTAGCAGAAACTATTAAACGTACTGCTTTCAAAATTACTCGTGTAGGCCAATTGGTAGCACAAGAGGCATCTCGCCGTCTTGGTAAACCATTTGGTATTATCGATTTATCTTTGGCTCCAACGCCAGCTGTAGGTGACTCTGTAGCTCACGTTCTTGAAGAAATGGGCTTGTCCTCTTGTGGTTGTCACGGTACTACGGCAGCACTTGCATTATTGAATGATGCAGTGAAAAAGGGCGGCCTTATGGCATCCTCTCACGTTGGTGGTCTCAGTGGTGCATTTATCCCTGTATCTGAAGATGCGGGTATGATTGATGCCGTATCTTGTGGCAGTTTAACCCTTGATAAATTAGAGGCTATGACATGTGTATGTTCTGTAGGCCTTGATATGATCGCTATTCCTGGCGATACAACGGCTGATACAATTTCTGCCATTATTGCAGATGAATCAGCTATCGGTATGATTAATAATAAGACAACTGCAGTTCGGGTAATTCCTGTACCGGGTAAAACTGTTGGAGAGGTTGTTGAGTTTGGTGGTCTATTAGGTTATGCCCCAATTATTGAAGTGAGTCCGTATAGTGCAGCTGAGTTCATCGCTCGCGGTGGTCGTATTCCTGCACCTATTCGTAGCTTAACGAACTAATCCCGTTTTTCAACCTAGTTGTTGGAGGTGTCTTATGAGTGATTATGTGCTCGATTATGTATGGGCCTTTGCTCTAGCGCTCATCATAACCTTTGCACTAACCCCGTTGGTGAAACGTTTTGCCGTTGCCGTCGGGGCAATAGATAAACCAGATGCCCGTAAGGTGCATCATGGTGCTATTCCACGACTTGGTGGATTAGCAATCTTTCTCGGTTATGTCGGGTCAGTCCTCTTTAATGGATCTATCCCGCATGATCACAAATTATTTGGCCTTGTACTTGGTACTGTTATTCTGGTGCTTGTAGGCATTTGGGATGATATTAAACAGATTGAGCCAAAAACTAAGTTAATGGGCCAAATCATAGCAGCCGCTATTTTGGTAGCTTATGATATTCGTGTAGATTTCATCAACCTTCCTTGGGGTGGTGTAGTATATCTCAAGTATTGGGCTATTCCATTGACTATTTTCTGGATAGTTGGTTTTACAAATATTGTAAACCTCATCGATGGCCTTGATGGCTTGGCAGCAGGTATTTCCTTTATCGCTTGTATTGCCGTATGTGCGATGACATTACAACTTGGTCAAACTGACCTCGCATGTATTGCTCTTGCTTTAGCAGGTGCTACGGTAGGTTTCTTGCGGTATAACTTTAACCCTGCAAAGATCTTTATGGGAGATACGGGCTCTATGCTGCTCGGCTATACCTTGGCGGCTATTTCTGTTATGGGTGCCGTTAAAACGGCCGCTACCATTGCATTAGTAGTGCCAGCTATCGTATTAGGTCTACCAATTCTGGATACATTATTTGCTATTGTACGCCGTAAAATTAGCGGTCGTCCAATTTTCAAACCCGATAAAGGTCACGTGCATCATCGTTTATTAGCGCAAGGGTTAACTCAAAAGCAAGCTGTATTGATGATGTATGCTGTAACAGCTCTTTTCGGTGGCGTATCCGTCATCGTAGCTGAGGTCAATGCATGGATTGGCATCGCATTGGTACTCGTTATTTTCTTAGGTAGTATTTTTGTGGCTCGTCGTCTTGGGGTTATTACTCATAGTGATGCGGCTGGACATCCACTACCACGTCCTACAATTGAACGCAGCGATTCAGATGAAACTATTTCCTTTGATCGTGAAGAATTGGCAAAAGCTTTAGAGGAATCAGAGGGTTCCCATAAGGAATAACCATATGTGGGGCGCTTGGCGCCCCATTTTTTCTATCCTACTATGTTGGAGGCAACTATGTTAAAAGTTATGACAATCTTTGGTACAAGACCTGAGGCTATCAAGATGGCTCCTCTTGTGAAAGCATTAGAAGCAGCACCAGATATGGAACCGATTGTAACCGTTACGGCGCAACATCGCGATATGCTCGACCAAGTACTAAACTTGTTTAATATTACCCCAGATTACGACTTAAATATTATGAGCCAAGGCCAAACCTTGTACGATGTGACAAATCGTGCCTTGCTAGGTCTTAAGGATGTACTAGAAGAAGCAAAACCTGATGTAGTACTCGTTCATGGTGATACTACAACTACCTTTGCAGGTGCTTTGGCGTCTTTCTATCAAGAGATTCCTGTAGGCCACGTAGAAGCGGGCCTTCGCACAGGTGATATTTACTCTCCGTTCCCAGAAGAAATGAATCGCAAATTGACTGGTTCTATTGCGACCTATCACTTTGCACCGACTTCTAGCTCTGAAAGCAATCTTAAGAAAGAAAATATCAATACAGCTCATCTATATGTAACAGGTAATACTGTTATTGATGCCCTTGATACAACGGTACAAGATAATTATGTATTCGACGATGCGGCTATTAATGGCCTAGATCCTGAAAAACGGACAGTTCTTGTTACTACACATCGCCGTGAAAACTTGGGTGAGCCTATGCGCCACGTATATCAAGCTATTCGCGATTTAATTAATGAATTTGAAGATATTCAAGTGGTCTTCCCTGTACATAAGAATCCTAAGGTTCGCCAAGTTGTACAAGAGGAACTTGGTTCTGTAGAACGTGTTACCCTAATCGATCCACTTGATTATGAACCATTTGCAAACTTAATGGCTAAATCCTATTTGATTCTTACTGATTCTGGTGGGATTCAAGAGGAAGCGCCAGCCCTTGGTAAACCGGTTCTCGTATTGCGCGATACAACGGAACGCCCTGAAGCTGTTGAAGCTGGTACAGTTCGTCTAGTAGGTACTGATAAAGATGCAGTACACGCAGCGGCTCATGAATTGTTGAGCAATGCAGAGGCTTATAAATTGATGTCTAACTCCGTTAACCCTTACGGTGATGGGAAAGCATCTGAACGCATCATCCAAGCGTTGCGCCATGAGTTCTTAGGCGATCCTAATCGTCCTGAACGATTTGGTAAATAATATGGATAAGGATCTTGTGAAAGCCCTCGCTATGGCAACATCGGCGGGGGTCACACTGGTCTCCTGTATAGGCGGCTTTATTTGGGTAGGATATAAACTAGATGGATGGCTTCAAACAGAGCCACTCTGTATGGTTATATTTGGTCTTATTGGAGCTGTAACAGGTTTTTATATGTTATACAAACAAGTTAAGTAGTGAGGTATATATGAATCAATATGTAAAATTCATAGTGCGTGTGCTGCTGACTTGTTTTTTTATTGCCTTTTTAGGGGGCATAATACAAGTCTTATGCGGATTACAGCAATATATATGGGGCTGGATGTGGGGCATTTTTATAATGGTCCTATACTTACTCAGTCTTGCTTTGCATAGTCAAGCGATTATGGCGGGAGACCCGTATAAAGCAGTTCGTAAGGTGCGTAGGCAGATGATGTGGCGGCTCATGTTAGTTGGATCTTTAGTAGTAGTAGGGCTGAAAATCCCAGGTGTAGAAGCTGTTAGCATGTTTATCGCTATTGTCCTGATTCAACCTGCACTTTATGTAGTATTTTGGCGACTTAGCCGTCAATTCTAA
>URZS01000112.1 GCA_900552445.1 uncultured Veillonella sp.
CTAAAAAATTATTATTACTTGGCCATGGTGAAAACAGTATTTATATTATTCACCAAGAATTGCGCAGTGTTGCACCAGAAGGCTCTTTGGTACCTATCATTGCAGATATTCGCGATAAGAATCAATTAGAGCAAATCTTTAAGGATTATAATCCTGAGGTAGTATTCCATGCTGCAGCTCATAAGCATGTACCGCTTATGGAAATTCAACCTATAGCAGCTGTGCTTAATAACATTTACGGTACCCGAAATGTAGCGGATGTAGCTGGTGCTCATGGGGTTGAACGATTTGTTATGATCTCTACGGATAAAGCCGTTAACCCTACTAGCGTTATGGGTGCCACTAAACGGGTGGCAGAGAAGGTTGTACTAGGTATGAACCATAAATATGATACTAAGTTTATTACTGTTCGTTTTGGTAATGTACTTGGTAGCCGTGGTTCTGTTATTCCCTTATTCCGTAAACAAATTGAAGCAGGCGGTCCTGTAACTGTTACGGATCCAGAAATGACTCGTTATTTCATGACTATTCCAGAAGCAA
The DNA here is from genome assembly GCA_900552445.1 of uncultured Veillonella sp. Taxonomy (GTDB): domain Bacteria; phylum Bacillota; class Negativicutes; order Veillonellales; family Veillonellaceae; genus Veillonella. The sequence continues at coordinate 541 of URZS01000112.1, forward strand.
GCCAACTAGTGCTACAAGCTGGTGCCATGGGTAAGGGAGGCGAAGTATTCCTCTTAGATATGGGGGAACCAGTTAAGATTGTAGACTTAGCTAAAAATATGATTCGTCTGTCTGGTTTTGAGCCTAATAAGGATATTCGTATTGAATTTACAGGTTTGCGTCCAGGGGAAAAATTATACGAAGAGTTATTAACTGCTGAAGAAGGCACGAATACAACTACGCATAAGAAAATCTTTGAAGCTGCGTTAGAAGATGTTGACCAAGAATGGTTAGGCCGTGAAATCGAGCGCTTTGAAACATGTAAAACTGATATGGATGTAATCAATGTGCTACAGGACATCGTTCCTACATATCATCCAAATCATAATGTTTAAATTGTTACTATATTAGTTATTGCAGTCACGTATATTTTTACATCGTTATATTCTTATATAGCTATTTTATATTTATACTGTGCTTTGCCTGAGAGAGACACAGTTCACAATCCTTAGAGGGAGAGACCCTGTTGTTTGTATACTTTCACAGAAAGGGGTATATGGGTGGAACAAATTATTGATTTAAAAGAGGTAAGAAGCGCCGTAAAATTATCAATGTTACGGTAGCCTGTATGGTACTAGGTGGTGCCTATGGTTTCCTAGCACCATCTACATATCAATCTACATCTATGTTGCGCATTAAGCAGGCTCAAGGTTTGAGCAATTCTGTATTATCAAGCTCCAATGGCTATTCTGACTCAATGTCTCGTCAATTGATGAACACAGATGCAGAAATCTTAAAAAGCCGTAATGTTGTAGAACCAGTTATTGCTGCTATTGAAGATCCTGAAGGTACAGGAAATGCGCCAACATACGAAGAGTTTGTTAAAACGCGCATTGAAACAAAACCATACAAGGAAACTGAGTTGTTACAAGTGAGCGTAACAGGCAAAAGTCCTGAACAAGCTCAAGAAGCAAACAAATTGCTAATTGATAACTTCTTGAAGCGTCTTGCTGAAATTTCTCATGTTGAACAACGTGCTACTCGTGAATTTTTACAAAAACGTGTTGTAACTGCTAAAACTGAATTAGAACAAGCAGAAAAGAAATTACAACAATTCCAAGTTGATAACAAGGTTTACTCCACTGCTGATCAAATGAAAGGCTTAACAGATAAGATTACACTTATCGACCGTGAAAAAGCGCAAAATCAACTTGATTTAGAAACAGCACAAGCTGCGCTAGGCAGTATCAATGAACAATTGGGTTCTGCTGGTAAAAGTATCGCTGACAGTGCAACAGTTCAAGCTTACAAAGGTCAATTAGCAGATCTTGAATCTCGTAAGGCTTCTTATGTTGGTAAATATACTGATGAACATCCTGCGATGAAAGAAATCAACCAACAAATTGAAGAAGCTAAGAGTGGGCTAAATGCTGAAATTAATGCTATTGCATCTCAACAAGCACCTTCTAGCAACTCTGCACAACAAGGTTTGTTAGCTGATAAATTTAGAAATGAAGCCGCTCTTGCAGTAGCTCAAGGCAAACAATCTACATTAGCTGAACTTGATAAAGCAAACGAAGAAGCTATGAAGGGCTTGCCTGAAAAAGAACGTGGCTATATCCAAGCAAAACGTGATGTAGATGTGGCACAAGATATCTACCAAATGTTATCCACTCGCTTAGAAGAAGCGAAGGTAGCAGAGGTGATGGTGCCAAATGAAGTTCAAATCGTAGATGCTCCTACATTGCCAGAAAAGGCAATTGCTCCGCGTAAGGTTCTCATTCTATTAGGCTCTGCAATTTTAGGTCTCATCCTTGGTTGCCTCTACACATTGGGTCAATTCTTCTGTAATCGCAAAGTTCAATCTGTACAAGAAATCAATGATGTTCTTGGCATTGAAAACTTAGGTGTGATTCCAAATCATGAAGAGAAAGAATACGAAGAACCTAGTAATCGTATCGTAGCATTGTTGCGCAAAGTGAGAGGTTAATATGATCAGACTAATTTCTAATGAACGTGGTGATACAGCACTCGTAGAAGCATATCGTACATTGCGTAGCAATTTGCAATATGTATGTAATCAACAAAAATGTAAGCTTATTTGTATTACAGCTGCTACTAGCGGTGAAGGTACTTCTGAAGTAGCTGCTAATACTGCATTAGCTCTATCTAAAAACAATAATAAAGTATTACTGATTGACGGTAATTTACGCAATCCAGTACAACACTTAGCCTTTAATGTGCAAAATAAAGGCCTTACTAATGCAGTCATGATGGATGAAGACTTGACGATTCATCGCAATGTACAACCTCATTTAGATGTATTGACAGCCGGTGAAGTGGTTCAGCATCCTTCTGAAGTAGTCGACTCTAGTAAATTGCCAACAATTTTAGATTATGTACGCGATGAATACGATGTGGTTATCATCGATACGCCACCAGTATTATCCGTTACTGATGCTATTGTATTAGCTGAAAAATCCGACGGTGTTATGCTCGTTGTTAGAAACGAAGTAGCAAGCCCAAAAGATTTGATAGAAGCAAAAAAACGCCTTACTCAAGTAGGTATTCCTTTATTAGGCTCCATTGTAATTGATGCTTAATAATCTTACTTAATTCGTAATCTAATCGATTCATCAAGCGTATCAATATGGTACAGAAAGCATTGAGGTGATGTATATGAAAATTAATTTTTCTCCTCCAGATATTACCGACTTAGAAATCGACGAAGTCATTGAAGCCTTAAAAAGTGGGTGGATTACAACTGGTCCTCGTACTAAAGAGCTAGAGAAAAAGATTGCCGAACAGTTAGGCACACCTAAATCTGTTTGCTTGAATTCTGCTACTGCAGCGCTTGAAATGTCTCTTCGTGTATTAGGCATCGGTCCTGGTGATGAAGTAATTACAAGTGCTTATTCTTATACAGCTAGTGCGAGCCCTGTAGTCCATGTAGGTGCTACCTTAGTGCTTGTAGATACACAAAAGGACTCTTATGAAATGGATTACGATGCAGTAGCTCGTGCCATTACTCCAAAGACAAAGGCTATTATTCCTGTTGATATAGCTGGTGTACCTTGTGACTATGATCGCTTGCGCTCCATTGTAGAGGACAAGAAATCTCTCTTTACTCCAGCCAATGATATTCAAAAAGCATTAGGTCATATTCCTATCGTAGCGGACTGCGCTCATTCCTTTGGTGCAACTTATAAAGGTGTGCATACAGGCAATGTAGCTGACTTTAGTAGTTTCTCCTTCCATGCAGTAAAAAACTTCACTACTGCCGAAGGTGGCTGTGCTACATGGCGACATATAGATGGTATTGATGATGAAGTCATTTATAAGCAATTCCAATTGTTGTCTTTGCATGGTCAAGATAAGGATGCTCTTGCTAAAACTAAGGCTGGCGCATGGGAATATGATATTAAAGGCACATATTATAAATGTAATATGACGGATATTATGGCTGCCATTGGTTTGGCGCAGTTTGAAAGATATCCAAAACTGTTAGCACGCCGTAAGGAAATTATTGAAGCTTATGATGCAGGTTTGAAAGATGTACCTGTTACATTGTTAAGTCACTATACTGATGATCATCAAAGTAGTGGTCACTTGTACTTAGTTCGCTTAGATGGACGTGATGCAGAATACCGCAACAAGGTGATTGAAGCTATGGCTGAAGCTGGAATTGCAACAAATGTACATTATAAACCAATTCCTATGCATACAGCTTACAAGAATTTAGGCTTCACTATTGATGATTATCCAAATGCTTGTAATCAGTTTAAGAATGAGATTACCTTGCCACTTCATACTCTGTTAACAGATGAAGAAGTGCAATATATCATTGAAACATTTAAAAGGATTATTGCCGAATGTTAGTAAAAAACTTTCACGATCTACCTCAAGAGTTACAGTGTGAAGAGGTGCGTCCGTACTTTGAAATATTAAATCAAAGACGTACAAGTCTTTTATGTAAAAGCATTTTTGACCGTGTTGTGGCAGCTGGTATGCTCATTACATTGAGTCCTGTATTTCTCGTGTTAGCCATCATGATTAAACGAGATAGTGAAGGTGAGGTTTTCTTCCGCCAAACTCGGGTGACACAATATGGTCGCACCTTTGGTATTTATAAATTCCGTACTATGGTAAAAAATGCGGAATCCCTTGGCGCTCAAGTAACATCACAAAATGATATGAGGGTTACTTGAGATCGGAAGAGCACACGTCTGAACTCCAGTCACGAGTGGATCTCGTAT
>URZS01000113.1 GCA_900552445.1 uncultured Veillonella sp.
CCTACAATTAACAAGTAAATATTCATAACCGTAACGATAATACCGATGCCCCATAAGAGCACATTTGTAAATGTACGGTTCGCATATTCCCCCATCACCTTACGACTACTTGTCATGAAGAGCTGCAAGAAGATCGTGATAGGCAATATAACTCCTTATTAAGGGTTATAGAGTAAAGGTCATCTCTGTTTGCATGCGCGCATCTGTTTTGGACTTCTTATCTTTGGAACCAGCGTAACGAATGCGTACTTCGTTATTTACCTTAATGCGAGAGTCATCAATTTTAAATTTCTTCATCTTTTCTTTGATTTGCTCGTCTGTTAAAGCACGCTCTTCTGGTTTCGCTACTTCATCATTAGCTTTATCAAGAGCCGCTTGTTGATCTTGAGACACTTGGTAAGTCTTACCAGATTTCTTAGCCTTTTCAGCGCGTTTTGCGTCTACTTTTTTGCGGCGCTCTTCGGTGATTTTCTTATCACGAGCGATGCGATAATCCATTACATCACGCATGTTTTCTTGGTAAATACGCAACGCATATTGACGATCATTCTCGTTCATTTGCTCACGTTTCGTTACCACCTCATCGATAAGAGGCATGAGCTCATCTTTTGTATAGCTTGTATTGCCATCAAAGACAAAACCATGTGTATCTGTAATAGCCCCGTGCTTAATGAGTGTTTGTAACGCAGTATACGTCCAATCATTTGGTGTAATCACACCTGCACTTACATGGTGTTGCGCTTTGCTAGAACTGCTAATTGTCTCTACATCAGCACCGATACCATCAATCATAGGACGTGCACTTGGGATAGCAATACTTTCAGCGTGAACAAAACCTACAGAGGCTACTAAGCACAATGCTCCAATTCCTAATGCACGACGGATAACATTCATTTGACGTGTATATTTTGTATTCATAAGAGTCTCCTTAAAATTACATTTTATACAATCTATTATATGAGTCCCCTTGTGATACGTCAACTCTATAACCTTACACACCTGTGTAATACAATAACTATTAGGCCCTAGATTCACTTGAATCCTTGCAATAACAGGCCTATAAAATAAACCATCAGAAACAAAAAGACCTTACATCGGATGATGTAAGGTCTTTACATGGCGGAGGATTAGGGATTCGAACCCTAGCGACGGTAACCCGCCCTAACGATTTAGCAAACCGTCCTCTTCAGCCTCTTGAGTAATCCTCCATGCTTTACTGGGTAATCATATCATACCCAATGAAGTATTGTCAATCGTATTATTTCAACATAGATTCGATGAACCCAAAAACCTCTAACTACTAGTTACCTAATAGTTAGAGGTTCATATCAGTCTATATTATATATTCTTTTATAGTATTTATATTGTCCTATATTAAATATAGTATTCTATGTAGTTATCAGGAAGTTTCTTCTCTTCCGTGTTTGCATTTTTTGCATTACGACGAGGTTTACGGACATACATATTTTCTGGATCCGTTTCAAAGATAACCATGTCTTTAGGGATATCATGTTTAATAACGAGGTTACAGCCGATTTTTGTGCGGGCCCCGATAGTAATATCCCCTAAGATCTTTGTGCCTGTACCGATGAGCACTTCATCTTCGATGGTCGGATGGCGTTTTACCTGTTTAGAGGACATCCCCCCTAGTGTAACTTGGTGGAATAGTGTTACATTATCACCTACGATGGCGGTTTCACCAATAACAACACCCATACCATGGTCAATAAATAGGCCACGGCCAATCGTTGCGCCTGGGTGAATTTCAATGCCCGTTACGTGACGAGAATGTAATGCCACACGACGCGCCAAGGTTGGCCATCCCGCCTTATAGAGGCGGTGCGCAAAGAAATGCCAGAATAAGGCCGTAATATGCGGATACGTCCAAATAACCATCCACACGCTTGTTGCGGCTGGGTCAGAATCCATTACGCGCTTAATATTATATTGAATTTTGCCCCATAATTCGCGCAAACCTTGCATCATAGTGACTCCATCTCAAATAACTCTACTCATACATAATATATAGTATACAACATATGTGGTCTGTATTCCTATACATAAGATGTTTTATCTATCCAAAATCCGTTACTTTACGTATTCATTATTTGCAAAGTCCAATAAGGATAAGTATTTTTCTACCCCATCTGGCGCAATAACGACGATATTTGCGTTTGGCATATCTTGAGCAATGCGCTTAGCCGCTACGATGGCTGCCCCCGCTGAAAGGCCGATGGAAATACCGCTTTCCCGCATGAAGGTTTGTACTTCACTAAAAGCTTCTTCATCACTCACAGTTTCTACGCCGTCCATTAAGCTTTGGTCGAAGTTCTCAGGAATGAAGCCCGCCCCAATGCCTTGAATTTTGTGAGGACCACCCTTGCCCTCTGTAATGGCTGGAGATCCTGTTGGTTCCACAGCGATAGCTTTTACATTCGGATTATGTTCTTTCAAGCGTCTAGTCACACCTGTGAAAGTACCACCTGTACCGATACCTGCTACAAAAACGTCTACATTCGGCACTTGTTCTACAATTTCAGCACCAGTTGTACGATAATGCATATCTGGATTCGCAGGATTTACAAATTGGCCCAAGGTAAAAGCATTAGGATATTTCTCTAAGATTTCATTTGCTCGTTCAAGAGCGCCCTTCATGCCCGTTTCTTTTGGCGTTAAGATGAGTTGTGCACCATAGGCCTTAATAAGTTCACGACGCTCTTTACTCATGCTTTCAGGCATAATAATGACAGTTTTAATATGTAAGATAGCGCCTACCATGGCAAGAGCAATACCTGTATTACCACTTGTAGCCTCTACGATGATGCTATCCTCATGGATGCGGCCTTTCTCCTTGGCGTCTTGTAACATGCCAAGAACGGCACGGTCTTTCACAGAACCACCTACATTATATTTTTCAAGTTTTACATAAATATTTGTATTCTGTAATTGATATACCGGCGTTTTACCGATAAGTTCTGTAGTTTGCTTTGTTACTATGCTCATCTGATCCTCCCTCTAGCGACAGATGATAAAATCGTCCTCAGGAATATCCCAAGGACGATATGTATTTCACCTTGTTACTCACTATACACTAGGTATAAACGTTTATGTATTCTGATTAATACAACCATACTCTAACACCTGAATCAATTCATTGTCAAGAGAATGAGAATAACTTTTAAAACCCAAAAAACACAGGAAATAACAAGGTTCATCTATTTACTTGTAAGCACGTCCACCACGACATCCCAAGTGATAGGCACGAATATGATGGCCAGCGCCAATCCAATAAAAAGAACGGCTCCCACCAATACACTTAGGCGAGAAACTAAAGATATAACAACGCTCTTTGCCAAACTAGATGCTTTACTTAAGTCATGATGTAACGCTACATGGCCCCACAAGAAGCCTGCTACTACATAGGAAACAACATATGGATCTAGCAGTAGATGCGTAGACAGCTCATGATTTTCATGCATAATGCGGTTAATAACGGGTGAAACCAGTACATTTACTAGCATAGCTAACACCTTGAACCACATAACACAGATAATATATGTCCATAGGCTCCTCTTGGTCATCCAGAGCATGTATAGGAGTCCTATTATACTTGCTCCTAGCGAGCCTTTCTCGCGTTCCATGTATCGCTCCATCCAAGATGGCTGCTCCTTGCCCGCCTCTACTTGGCTGTAGTAAAAGGATAGATTTCTTTCACCATGGGCCACATCGACAAGCCCCAAAACTTGGAATAACACAAGCAAAAACATGAGCGCTACCATGATTTGGAAACTTTCACTAAAGAAAATATCCATAAAATCAACATCGAGATGGCCTATATTCATAAGATTGCCGTATATATCGTAAAAGGCTAGATATACAGCGTTTGTTAGGAATAAATCCATAACAAATAAGAGGCACACAAAGATAATATAGCCGTTCCATCGAGTCCATTTGCTTTGTGATTCTATATAGGTATTCGTCCCTACCATAATCGACGCAGGGTGTATAGACAAGGTCACACCGATCATAAAAAACATTATGAACGATGTGACCATTGTTAAATATTCGTATGCCATATTAACGGTATGCTACGCGCTCAGGCTGCATATCGTGGAAATGAAGGCGCTCTTTGGCAGTCTTTTCCCACTCTGTACCAGGCTTGCCGTAGTTTGCGTATGGATCGATGGACAAACCACCACGCGGCGTAAACTTGCCCCATACCTCGATGTACTTAGGATCCATCAACTTGATGAGGTCTTTCATGATGATGTTGATGCAGTCCTCGTGAAAGTCCCCGTGATTGCGAAAACTAAATAGGTATAATTTCAAAGACTTGGACTCCACCATTTTCTTATCTGGTACGTAAGAAATGTAAATCGTCGCAAAGTCTGGTTGACCTGTCATAGGGCACAAGCTAGTGAACTCAGGACAGTTAAACTTAACGAAGTAATCGTTATCAGGATGTTTGTTATCAAACGCCTCTAACACCTGTGGTGCATAATCAGTAGGGTAATCGGTCTTGTGACCTAACATCGTTACCCCTTGTAACTCTTTTTCAGATCTGCCGGATGCCATAAGGAACCTCTTTCTGTAAACTCTATAACTCAATAATTAAGATATATTAAATAATTCATGTAACACTTAATTATAGCATATAAAGAATTACTTATAGCACTACATTCTCATGTAATTCATCAAAGGTAAAAGCATATTCTTCCACACGCATAATCTCTTCCCACTCATTATGTAATAAA
>URZS01000114.1 GCA_900552445.1 uncultured Veillonella sp.
TGTTTAGAACTACTAAAGGATGACCATTTTTCGGTAATAGTGCATGGTATGCATTATCAATAGCCTTCATGATGGTTTTATCAGAAATAACGCGGTTATTAACGATAATAGTTTGCCAAATTCTAGTGCTTTTAAGAAGTGTCGGTTTACTTACTACACCATCGATATAAATAGAGTCACTTTCATAAGCAACAGTAAAAATATCATCCTTTGTTTTATAACCATATAGTGCAGCTACAGTATCACCAATATTACCATTTCCAGGTGTAATGATAGCTACCCGATCATCTACGATGAGTTTAAAAGAAATATGTGGATTGCTAAGGGCAAGTTTGCCTACAATATCTTGAATTTTAGAAGCTTCTGTACGCTCAGATTTCAAGAATTTACGACGGGCTGGCGTATTGTAGAACAAATCTCTTATTTCAATAGTCGTACCCGGTGCAGCACCATAAGGAATACAATCGGTAAAAGTGCCACCATCAACAGTAATACGAGTACCTAAATCAGAGTCTGCTTTTCGTGTAGTCAAAGAGAAATGTGATACAGACGCAATACTAGCCAATGCCTCCCCACGGAAGCCGAGAGATGCAATATCAAATAAATCCTCTACCTGTTGTATTTTAGAGGTAGCATGACGCAAAATTGCGAGCCGTGCATCTTCCTCCGTCATACCGATACCATTATCGGTAATTCGCATATAGGATACACCGCCATCGCCGATTTCAACCTCAATATTTGTGGCAGATGCGTCAATGGAGTTTTCGATAAGTTCTTTAATAACTGATGCGGGACGTTCCACAACTTCGCCAGCAGCTATTTTATTGATTGTGGTTTCATCCAATATATGAATGGTTGCCATTATTTCCCGCCTCCTTTACGAGCCTCCTCTTGTAGTTCATATAATTTATTTAATGCTTCAATCGGTGTCATGCTCATTACATCTAATTCTAACAGACTATCGACTACTGAATGCGTAAATAAGTTGCCCAGTGGAGAATCACTAACTTGTTTAGTAACAGGCTTCACTACATTATCAGGTTGAGCGCCCATAACACGATTATTTAAATCACTAGCATCATGACTTTGGTCTTCCAAAGATTGCAAAATTACTTCTGCTCTTTTTAATACAGAGTTCGGTAAGCCTGCCAATCTAGCTACATGAATACCATAGCTTCGATCTGCACCGCCTTTGATAATACGGCGCAAGAAGGCAACATCTTTACCTTTTTCTTTAACCGCCACAGTATAATTTTTTAGTTTACTATAACTTTCCTCTAAACAAATCAGTTCATGGTAATGAGTAGCGAATAATGTCTTGCAATGTGCTTACAAATATACTCTACTACAGCTTGAGCGATACTTAAACCATCAAAGGTACTCGTACCACGACCAATTTCATCTAGGATGATCAAGCTGTTATGTGTAGCATTCTCTAAAATATAGGCTACCTCTTTCATTTCCACCATGAACGTACTTTGACCAGTAGAAATATCATCACTAGCACCTACACGTGTAAAGATACGATCAACTGGAGAAATAGAGGCTTCACGGGCAGGAATAAAGGAACCAATTTGAGCCATAATCATCAAAATAGCAGCTTGACGCATATATGTTGATTTACCGGCCATATTAGGACCTGTAATGAGCAAAAATTCCTCATCGTCATGATTTAGAACTATATCATTTGGTACAAACACTTCACGCTTCAAGAATTTTTCAATTACAGGATGACGACCATCTCGAATATTGATTTGACCATTCATTACGATGGTAGGGCAAATATAATTTTCTTCATAGCCTACTAAAGCAAGTGAACACAATACATCAAGATCCGCAAGAGCACGAGCCGTTTCTTGAACCTCTTTAATGACGAGTTTAATATCATTTCGTAGCTGTTGATATAACTCATGCTCTAAGGCGATGATTTTATCCTTAGCACTGAGAATTTTAATTTCAAATTCTTTTAATTCAGGCGTAATGTATCGCTCTGCATTAGCTAGCGTTTGTTTACGAATGAAATAATCTGGCACTTGTTCAGATTTACTATGGGATACTTCAAAGTAATATCCAAAAACCTTATTATAACCAGTTTTAATTTTGGATAAGCCTGTTGCTTCTTTAATATCGGCTTCCATCTTAGCGAGCCATTGCTCACTATTAGTAGCTAAAGAACGCAGTTCATCTAGCTCAGGATTAAAACCATCTTTAATAACGCGACCATCTTTTAATGTTAATGCTGGTTGGTCAGCAATAGCACGACATAATAAATCATAAATGTCTTTATGATCTTGGATGCGGTCATTAATAGCTGTTAATGCTAAGCTTGAGCATGTACCTAGTACATCTTTAATATCCGGTAATACCGCCAATGATTCACGAAGTGCTGTTAAATCCCTAGGCGATACAGATCCTGTTTCAACACGACCTACGATGCGTTCAAAGTCATATATACAATCTAATAAACTACGCATATGAGAGCGTTCTGCACCACGTGTAATAAGTTCTGCCACGGCTGCTTGACGGCGTTGAATTTGATTGACATCAGTCAGCGGACTTTCAAGCCATTGTTTTAGTAGGCGCGCTCCCATAGGTGTCAATGTACGGTCTAGCACATCTAGTAATGTCCCTTTTTGTCCACCATCACGTAGATTATGGGTAATTTCTAAATGTCGTAAGGAAGATGTATCTAAGATTAGACGATTACCTACACTCAATTGATGTACATAGTTAATATGAGAAATTTCAGACTTAATAATGTCTTCTAAATATAGAAGCATATAGCCTAATGCTTCCCATACATCCTCTTCCATAAGGCCTAGGTCGCCAAAGTGATTCACAGCCTTTTCAGCTACCTCACGCTGTGTGTAGTACGTAGTAAATGGTGACATTACAACATTACTAAATTGATTTTCAATGAAGTCCTTAATATCTTGCGGTAAAGTTGTCCCTTCAGGCAATATGATTTCACTTGGTCTATACATGCTAAGTGCATCGTACATATCACTTCGTTTTTCAGAGTTAGTAATGCGGTGCCAAATAACCTCCCCTGTAGATACATCAGAAAACACGAGTACCCAAGCGTCTTTTACCATATAAAACAATGATAAAAAGTTATTAGACCTTGCATCATTACCATTTTCAGTCATTACCGTCCCCGGTGTAATAACCTTTACAACATCGCGTTTAACGATGCCCTTAACAGCTTTAGGATCTTCTAATTGCTCACAAATAGCAACCTTGTAGCCCTTTTTAACAAGCGTTTCAATATAACTTTCAGCAGCATGAAAAGGAACGCCACACATCGGTGTGCGTTCCTCATCTCCTGTAGGGCGTCCTGTTAAGGTAATATTTAGTTCACGAGATGCAACTAAAGCATCATCATTAAATAATTCATAAAAGTCACCTAAACGAAAGAACAGTAATTCATCTGGATATCTAGATTTAATATCTAAATACTGCTCCATCATAGGTGTTTGCTTTTTTGCCATACTTACCCCTTTTGTATTGTACCGTAGCAAACCCAAGTTTGTGCTTTATCAATATAGGCTGGTACTGTTTCACCAATTGATAAGGAATCGTCTTTCGGGAATAACACCATTTTATTCCCCGAAGTACGACCAAACCACATATCTTCATCGCGAGGACTTGGCCCCTCAACAATAATATCGAACACTTGTCCTTCCATAGGTTTGTTCAATTCATAAGAGATTTCGTTTTGTACATCCATCAATGTTTGCAAACGTACACGCTTAACCTCTTCTGGAATTTGATCATCCATAGTCGCAGCTGGCGTACCGGAACGTTTGGAGTAGATGAAAGTATACGCCATATCATAACGTACGTCTTTCAATAATTGTAATGTAGCTTGGAAATCTTCCTCTGTTTCCCCTGGAAAGCCTACAATAATATCTGTAGTAACCACTACATCTTTAATTTTCTCACGACAGTAAGAGAGTAATTCTTTATAATGATCCACTGTATAGTGTCGATTCATCTTTTTAAGAATGCGATCTGATCCAGATTGAATCGGTAAATGTAAATGTGTAACAACGTTAGAAGAACGACCAAGAGCATCAATCATAGATTTAGTCATATCTTGAGGATGACTCGTCATATAACGAATCCGTTCTATGCCAGGAATGCCATCCAAAGCATCTATGAGTGTCCCAAAATCAGTGCCATCTTTAAAGTCTAAGCCATAAGAGTTAACATTTTGGCCTAATAAAGTAATTTCTTTAAATCCTTTTGCACCTAGTTCAGTCACTTCTTTTACAATGGCCTCTACAGGACGACTAATCTCTCTACCGCGAACGTGCGGAACGATACAATAGGTACAAAACTTGTTACAACCATTCATAATTGGTACCCAAGCATAGAATGTACCATTTGGCTTTGCTTCTAATTCAGGAAGTACAGTGTTATCCATATCTACACTAATTTGATGCGTATGTCCCCGTTGTACTTCTTCAATCATTTCATTAATATGTTGAATATTATGAGTACCTAAGACAATATCGATATGAGGAGCGCGCTTAAACATTTCAGCTTGATTCTTTTGTGCCATACATCCGGTAACAGCAAGAATCAAGTTTTTATTTTTACGCTTAAGTCTCATTAGCTCACCTATGCGGCCATAGACTTTAGTTTCTGCATTCTCACGCACTGCACAAGTATTTAATAATATTAAATCTGCAGTTTCCACGTCCTCTGTTGGCGTATACCCAA
>URZS01000115.1 GCA_900552445.1 uncultured Veillonella sp.
TCTACACTCTTTCCCTACACGACGCTCTTCCGATCTAGCTGAAGAAGTAATTGGCTAATCAAACTTTGATATAGTAAAAGAAGGGGCTGTAACAGAATGCGGTTTTACCACATTCTAGTTGCAGCCCCTTGTATTATTGGTATTGCTCAATATGTTCTTCTCTAATTCTTTGTAGTGTTTCTAAGAACTCATCTGTGCTTTTAGCACTATCTAAAAGATCTTTTAATTGATAAGAATCATCTAATGTAACACTCCACTGGAAGGAGTCATTATCATCGTATACATTGAATACGATTGGTGTCTCCAAGTCCTCTGGCATATGACCGTCGTCGTCAGACACAGTTGCATAGGTGCCATCTTCTAAAAGTTCAGTAAATAATGTGTCATACCCATCGATGTCGATAAGTTCAAAGTTAATACTTTCATAAAAGTCTAAAAGCATATCCGTCGCCATGTGGACCTCCTCATGAATATATATGTTACGTTTATTCTACTGAGGGCGAATGTTACTGTCAATGGTAATGTGTAGTATAATAAGTAACAGAATTACAAAATAGGAGAATAACATGAACGTTATTAGTTTACAAAATATAGAGAAATCGTATGGCACAAGGCTGCTTTTTAAAGATGTAAATATTACATTTACAACTGAAAAACGACTGGGTCTTGTGGGCATCAATGGCACGGGGAAATCTACGTTCTTAAAAATATTGGCAGGCCAAATGGAGGCTGATAAGGGCACCATTGAGCGCAATGGCAAGGCAAGTATCCATTACTTAGCGCAAACCCCTGACTTTGATGCGGAATCCACCTTGCTAGAGGCCGTTCTAGATGGGGACCATCCGCGATTACAAATGGTAAAAGCCTTTGAAACCATTAGTCGCGAATACCGTCAAATGCAAGAAACTGGTGGAGATGATGCTAAATTGTCTCGTAACTATATGAATGCCTTAGAACAAATGGATCAGCAAGATGGTTGGCAAGTAGAGCAGGAGGCTCGTATCATTTTGTCTAAACTGGGCTTTCCCGATGTAGAACAAAAGGTAGCCTTGTTATCTGGTGGTCAAAAGCGTCGTTTAGCGCTTGGTCAAGCGTTGCTATACCCATGCGATTTATTATTACTGGACGAACCGACAAATCATTTAGACGAAGATAGTATCGACTGGCTTGAGTCTTATTTAAGTGCCCGTCAAGGAGGACTCTTAATCAGCACCCATGATAGATATTTCCTTGATTCTGTATGTAATGGCATTTTGGAGCTATCTAATCGTCGCATGTATCAATATGATGGGAACTATGAAGAATTCATTGCATTAAAAGCCGACAGAGAAGCTCGTGAGGCGGTTACAGAAGAGAAGCGTCGCCAGTTTTTAAAACGAGAAATTGAATGGGTTCGCCGTGGTGCCTTGGCGAGAACTACAAAACAAAAGGCTCGTTTAGACCGCTATGAAAAACTAAAAAATATGGAGAAAACGCGCCGTCCCGACCAAATGGATCCTATCGCATTAAAGACCCGTTTAGGAAAAACCATTTTCGATATTGAGCATTTAGAATTTTACTTTGATGAACGACCTATGATTAAGGACTTTACTTATCACGTGGTGCGCCATGACCGTATCGGTATCGTAGGGCCCAATGGCGTAGGGAAGTCTACCTTTATGAATATCCTTGATGGTACCTACGAGCCAACAAGCGGTACTATTGGTAAAGGTGAGACGGTACGTATTGCTCACTTCAAACAAGAACTGCCAGAGTTCGACGAAGATATGCGTGTTCTCGATTATATTCGTGAAGACCATTCTTATATGGTATTAGGTGATGGTTCTACTTTGAGCGCTGGGCAAATCCTAGAGCGCTTCCTCTTTACGCCTGAACTTCACGGTGTACCGATTCGAAAGCTTTCTGGCGGCGAACGTCGTCGCTTATATCTTTTAAAATTGCTGATGAGCGCACCTAATGTATTGTTGCTAGATGAACCGACGAATGATCTTGATATCCCCACATTAGAGGTATTAGAGGATTTCCTAGATTCCTTTGGTGGTGTCATCATTACCGTATGTCATGATCGGTATTTCCTTGACCGCGTAGTTGACAAGCTATTTGTATTTACCGGTGATGGTCATATTGAAATTGTTCATGGCTCCTATTCTGATTATAAGGATGCTCTTGATGAAAGTAGTGGTGGAAAACGCCCATTTTATATGACAAATAGTAGCACAGCTGCTACTGCCAAAGCTGTAAGAACTGTAGAAACTGACGATGCAGATACCAATGACTCTATTCTTAATGAAGCTAATCTTTCTAATACACCTGGCGATAATAGTGGTGTAATTAGTGGTGAAGTAAATACTTTCAAAGAAACCCCTAAAAAAGGCCTCAATAAAGCGGAAGAGGCAGAATATGCGAGCATTATGAATGAGTTGCCAAAGCTGGAGCATTTAGTGAAGGGCCTAGATGTGATGATAAGCCAAGTTGCTACCGATTATGAAAAAATGCAAGCCTTGATGGTTGAGCGAGAAGAAACTCAATCCCAAATAGATGCGCTCACCGAACGGTGGATGGAATTGGAAGAACGTCTATAAATCCACGTATCATGCGATTTACTAATACCTGCTATGCAAAGGAATTACAAGTACTTTTATTGATAAAATATACAATGTATAGTATAATTTCTTCGATTAACGATAACAACGTTACCTAAGTAGGAGGAAACTCATGAGTAAGTATGAATTCTTAGACCGTCGCGTACCAATTGAAGACGGAAATATTGCATTAGTTCAAGATTTGTCTAAATGTAAAAATTGCTCTTTATGTCGTAAAGCTTGTGCTGTAGACATGGGCGTATTTGATTATTATGATTTAACAACTAATGGGGACCATCCTATTTGTATTCATTGCGGTCAATGTGCATCTATTTGTCCATTCGATTCCATCAATGAACGCAGCGAAATTGATGAAGTTAAAGCAGCGATTGCTGACCCTAATAAAATCGTGATCTTCCAAACTGCACCAGCTGTACGTGTTGGTTTAGGTGAAGAATTTGGCCTTGAGGCGGGTACATTCGTAGAAGGCAAAATGGTTGCAGCCCTTCGTAAATTGGGTGGTGACTATGTTCTAGATACTAACTTTGGTGCTGACATGACTATCATGGAAGAAGCATCCGAGTTATTAGAACGCGTTATCAACAGTGATGCGGTATTGCCTCAGTTTACATCTTGTTGTCCAGCATGGGTTAAGTTTGCTGAAACATTCTATCCAGAATTCTTGCCAAACTTGTCCACTGCTAAAAGTCCGATTGCTATGCAAGCGCCTACGCAAAAAACATATTTTGCTGAAAAAATGGGCCTTGATGCGAAACAAATTGTTGCTGTTGCAGTAACACCATGTACAGCTAAGAAATTTGAAATTCGTCGCGAAGAAATGAATTCTTCTGCTGAATACTGGGATGCACCAGAAATGCGCGATACAGATTACTGTATTACGACACGTGAACTTGCAAAATGGTTGCGCGCAGAAGAAATTAATTTTGATGAACTTGAAGATTCTGCATTCGATCCATTGATGGGTGAAGCTTCTGGTGGTGGTATCATCTTCGGTAATACTGGTGGCGTTATGGAGTCTGCTATGCGTGCAGCTTACAAAATGGCGACAGGTGAAGATGCACCTCAAACATTGATTCCATTCGAAGCCATTCGCGGTATGGATGGTGCTCGTGAAGCTGACGTAGTAATTGGGGATAAAACATTACACGTAGCAGCAGTACATGGTACTGGCAACTTGCGTAAGTTCATCGAACGCATGCGTGCAGAAAACATCCATTATGACTTTATCGAAGTAATGGCTTGCCGTGGCGGCTGTATCGGTGGTGGTGGTCAACCACGTGTTAAATTACCGATGGCCGACAAAGCTCGTGAAGCTCGTATTGCGTCCTTGTACACTCGTGATGCAGAGGTACAAGTGAAAGCAGCTTGTGATAATCCTAATATCCAAAAATTATATGCTGAATTCTTCGATGGTAAACCTATGAGCCATAAAGCACATCACATGTTACATACTACATTTGTGAGCCGTGCAGAAGACTTAGGCCCTAATGGTGCTTGTACGCCTGCTACATGTCCAACATCTGTGCCTAATTTGAAAAAGGCAGCAGAAGCGGCTAAAGCAGCAGCGGAAGCAAATTAATAAAATATGAAGCAGATAGTTGATGATGACATCAGCTATCTGCTTTTTTTGTTTTGAAACATATTGATGGTGATATTTTATAGCGCACCTAAAGATAATAAGACTTTCACATAGTTGAATAACACATATGCTATATACGCATAGTGGTTAAAATATAGAGATTAGTAAATTAGTTTAGGAATTACTGTTAGTGTGCTATAATTAAGATATTATTATAGAAGCAATCAATACTGTTTCAGGAGGATCTTCATGGCTTTTAAATTAAAAGGAAAAGAAGAAAAATTTTTCAGTATTTTAGAAAATCATGCTGCTCTTACATTTGAAAGTGCAGAGATGATGGAACGTGTGTTTAAAGGCGAAATCTCTAAAGAAGAGGCTTTTCTTGAAATTGATACAAAGGAAAAAGCTGCGGATGAATTAGTTAATGAAACGGTTGATCGTTTGCGTAAAACATTCATTACACCGATGGACCGTGAAGATATCCAATTGTTGATTGATCAATT
>URZS01000116.1 GCA_900552445.1 uncultured Veillonella sp.
CAAGATATGAAGGGCAAACCGGTTATCATCCGTACTATGGATATCGGTGGCGACAAGGAATTAAAATGCCTTGATTTGCCTAGTGAAATGAATCCATTCCTCGGCTACCGTGCTATTCGTATTTCCTTAAATCGTCCAGATATTTTCAAAGTGCAATTGCGTGCCTTGTTGCGTGCTAGTGCCTTTGGTGATATTCACATCATGTATCCTATGATTGCTTCCGTAGAAGAAGTAAAACAAGCGAATGCTATGCTTGATGAATGTAAGGAAGAGCTTACAGCAGAAGGCAAAGAGTTCAATAAGGATATTAAGGTTGGTATCATGATCGAAGTACCAGCGGCAGCTGTTATTTCTCCAATCTTAGCAAAATATGTGGACTTCTTCAGTATCGGTACAAACGATTTATGCCAATACACTTTGGCTGTAGACCGTATGAATGAAGCTATCGGTAGCTTGTATCAACCATTGCATCCAGGTGTGTTACGTCTTATCAAGCATGTTATCGATGCTAGCCATGAACAAGGTAAATTCACAGGCATGTGTGGTGAGCTTGCTAGCGATCCTGTGGCGACTATGATTTTATTAGGTCTTGGCCTAGACGAGTTCTCTATGACGGCATCTTCTATTCCACTGATTAAAAATATCTTGCGTTCCGTTTCTAAAGCAGAATGCGAAGAGGTAGCCAATAAAGCGCTTACTATGGATACAGCCGAAGAAATTACAGCGTATGCTAAATCCGTATTAATAGAAAAAGGCTTACTATAATTGGCAAAGCTTCATCGTAATCATATGTAATATACTTGAATTGATACGCTTATAATTGATACAATATATCTATTAGAACGTAAGGGATAGGCATGGCCTATCTATACAGAAAGAGGTATACCATGAAAGAATTAACAGTAGAAATTACAAACGAATCTGGTTTACACGCTCGTCCTGCTACAGCTTTCACACAATTGGCTGCTAAATACGCTTCCAAAGTGACAATCGCGGCTAACGGCAAAACAGCTGATGCTAAATCCATCTTAACTGTATTGACTTTGGGTGCTACAAAAGGTACATCTGTTACTTTAACAGCTGACGGTGCTGACGAAGACGACGCACTCGCTGCATTGAGCGAATTCTTAACAACTAATCACGACTAATTTGTGAGGAAAATAAAAACGACTCTACTACGGTAGAGTCTTTTTTGTTGCAAAAAAAGAAGAGGCAATTTAGCCCCTTCTTTATTTTCCCATATTAGCAAAACGCTCTACAGCCTTTGTAAAGTCGCTAATGGTTTTTTCTACGTCGCCATGCTCGATACCATCGCGTACGCAGTGGTTGATGTGACCTTCAAGAACAACTTGTCCTACCTTGTGTAGTGCAGACTTAGCTGCATTAATTTGGCTCAACACATCTTCGCAGGGGATGTCTTCTTCAATCATTCGATCTATAGCTTGCACTTGACCTAAGATTTTACGCAATCGACGATGCAGATTTTCTGAATCCATACACTGTTTCATATTACTCCTCCAATGGGCATATTTTTTATCATCTAATTAATTATACTCTATCTAAAGACTGTAATACAACTTAATAAGTAAAACTAATATGCATTAAATCTACATATATAGATTTACGATTCATATCTTCTTATTGATTGATGTGATACAATACTTTTAATACACATTGTATTTGTATATGTATTAAGCCCTGTAGATTGATTGTTACAAAATGCTCTCTATATTATATGTGTTGATTTACAGGTCTTTATGAAATAGGTGAAAGCAATGAAAGTGTTTCATTACCTTCGAAACATATTGGTATTTGTGCTAGTTATTATATTGGCTATGTTTATATACGACGGATACCATAGTTATCAAGGTACAGCTCGTGAAAGTAACGCACATACAACTGTTGAAAAACGAATAGAGGAAAGTGAAGATACGCTCAGTCGTACAGACCGGATTATCCGCCTATTTACTTTTAAAGAAAAAGTAGAAACTGCACTGAATCATCGTATCAAAAAGGAACACTGGGTTAATGGTGACGTGATTCCAGAATATACAAAGAATGCACTCATTGCCATTGAGGACAAGCGATATTATAACCATGGTGCTATTGATGTGCTCGGTATTATACGTGCCTTTTATACGAATACTATTGCTGGTGAAACCGTGGAAGGTGGTAGTACCATTACACAACAACTAGTGAAAAATCTCTTCCTTTCATCAAAACGAATTATGAGTCGTAAGGTGGAAGAAGCAATTCTTGCTAGTGAAATGGAACATTACTACTCAAAAGAAGAAATTCTAACGATGTATTTGAATACCGTATATTATGGTCATAACTACTACGGAATCTATGAGGCGTCACATGGATATTTTGGAACGAGCCCGAGTCGATTGACCTTGGCTCAAAGTGCACTTCTCGCAGCACTACCTAATGCGCCATCCTATTTAGATCCCTATACGAACTATAAAGGGGCAAAGGCGCGACAAAAACTCGTCCTAGAACAAATGGTAGACCAAGGCATGATTACACAAGCTGAGGCCGACTATGCATACCAACAAGATTTGGGCCTTGTGGAAGAATAAATTAAGATTAACTTAATATATAACTTAATATACCTAAATAAGCTATATTGTGTAGGGCAATACATAATATAGCTTATTTTATATCTAGATAGTTACGTTCCGAATCATATTATTAAATTGAATAAAAATAATGCTTGCATTTATAATTATACAGGTGTATACTATTTTTTGTCAGAACGAGAATGTAACCGTTGGTAACAGATACAACCACGGTGCTTTCACAATTATCTGACATAATATTGAATATATGTGTATAAATAGATAGTAGTTTATGAGGTGTTATCATGGGTAAAGCAAATAAAGTAGTACTCGCATATTCTGGCGGTTTGGACACATCCGTTATCATTCCTTGGTTAAAAGAAAATTATGGTGCTGAAGTTATCGCTGTATGCGTAGACTTGGGCCAACCTGAGGATTATGATGCAGTTGAGAAAAAAGCGATCAAATCTGGTGCGTCTAAAGCGTATATCGTAGATGCTAAAGAAGAATTCGTAAAAGACTATGTGTGGCCTACAGTAAAAGCAGGTGCTATTTACGAAGGTAAATATCTATTAGGTACATCCTTCGCTAGACCTTTGATTGGTAAAATCCTCGTAGATATTGCTGAAAAAGAAGGCGCTGATGCTATCGCTCACGGTGCGACTGGTAAAGGTAATGACCAAGTTCGTTTCGAACTCACCATTAAAGCGTTGGCTCCAAATATGAAAATCATCGCTCCTTGGAGAGAGTGGGATTTGAAATCTAGAACTGACTGCATGGAATATGCTGCTAAGCATGACATTCCAGTGGTAGCTACTAAAAAACATCCGTACTCCATGGACCAAAACGTATGGCATTTGTCCCATGAAGGCGGCGATCTTGAAAATCCAGCAAATGCTCCTAAAGATGATGTGTACTTGGTAACACATACGCCTGAGCAAGCTCCAGATGAAGCTGGTTATGTAACTGTATCCTTCAAAGACGGCGTACCTGTAGCGGTAGATGGCCAAGAAGGTTCTCCATTACAATTGTTAGAAAAACTCAACGAAATTGGCGCACACCATGGCGTAGGCGTTGTAGACATCGTTGAAAATAGATTAGTAGGTATGAAATCCCGTGGCGTTTACGAAAACCCAGGTGGATCTATCATCATGTATGCTCACAGAGAACTTGAATACCTTTGCCTCGACAGAGCTACATACCACTATAAAGAACTCATTGCTAACAAATACGCTGAACTCGTATACGATGGCATGTGGTTTGCACCATTGATGTATGCTTTACAAGCGTTCGTTGATGAAACTCAAAAAACTGTAACTGGCGATGTAAAACTTAAATTGTACAAAGGCAACATCATTTCTGCTGGTGCTACATCTCCATACTCCTTGTACAGCGAAGATTTCGTAACATTCGAAGAAGATGATGTATACAACCAAGCTGATGCGGCTGGTTTCATCAACTTGTTCGGTTTACCTCTCAAAATTAATGCATTGATGAAAGAAAAGGCAGGTAAATAATGGCTAAATTGTGGGGCGGGCGTTTCACAAAAGGCACTGATAAAGCGGTAGAGGATTTTACATCCTCTATCGCTTTTGATGCGCGGATGTACGCTGAAGATATTGCAGGCAGCAAGGCGCATGCGACTATGCTGGCAAAACAAAATATTATCTCCGACGCAGATCGGGATGCTATTGTTGAGGGCTTAACAAAGATTAAAGGCCAAATCGATAAAGGGGAGTTTCCATTTTCT
This sequence comes from uncultured Veillonella sp., assembly GCA_900552445.1. GTDB lineage: Bacteria > Bacillota > Negativicutes > Veillonellales > Veillonellaceae > Veillonella. The sequence goes on from URZS01000116.1 coordinate 4,312, forward strand.
GTAGCTCTTGAAGATATTCATATGAATATTGAAAAGCGCTTAACAGATGATATCGGTGAAGCAGGTGGTCGCTTACATACGGGCCGTAGCCGTAATGACCAATGCGCCGTCGACTTACACATGTACGTGCGTAAAGCCGTTGTAGAAATGGGCGAGCTCATCGTAGATATGCAAAAAGCACTCATCGAAACAGCTGAAAAATATAGCGATGTTATCATGCCTGGCTATACGCATTTACAACGGGCACAACCTGTATTATTTGGTCATCATATGATGGCGTATTTCTCCATGCTAGAACGGGACTTTGATCGTTTGTTGATGGTATTTAAGCATGCAGATATCATGCCACTTGGTGCAGGGGCCTTGGCTGG
>URZS01000117.1 GCA_900552445.1 uncultured Veillonella sp.
CATACGAGATCCACTCGTGACTGGAGTTCAGACGTGTGCTCTTCCGATCTGTTTTGCCATTTCCATAGGGTTGATCCCTGCAATACCAGCGACGATGATCCCTGCACCTGCTACGGGACTCATACTACGACCAATACCTGCACCGATTTGTGCCATGGAGCCAAGTTCTATAATACCATATCCGAAGTCTGCTGCGTGTGGTGTTACAGCACCGTTAAAGGCAAGGGCTGCCGCATTACCAGAACCAGAGATAACAGCCAACAAGAATGGACCAAAGGCCGCACCGATTTGAGCGATTTGTTGAGAGTTCTTCATACCATCAATAAGAGCATTAGTAAGACCGATAAGTTGCATACCAGCTGTGAAACATGCTGCAGCAGCCATAAGACCTACTACATCACACATACCATCGCCAGTGCCGCGGAAGAACTTCTTCACCGCTTCTGCTACATTAGGGCGAACCGCTACGATACCAATGGCTGTACCGATGAGCATAGATACAGGAACGGAAACCTCAGGAATCACTGCCACTTGTTTACTGCCTAATACAAGCAATACAAGAGGAATAATAGGAATAATAGCATAAAGATAATTTACTTTAAATTCTTTACCGTCCTCAGTAGTATCATGTTTCATCACATATCCTGTATGCTCTTTTTTAACGATAGCTACGATGTTCAGTAAGATGGCGGCTACTACGATACCAATCATCGCTTGCATGGAGAAGCTTGCAATAACTGTCATTACATCTACACCCGCTAGCTGTGCTACTTGAGGGTTAAACATAAGGCCTGGGCTCAAGGAGCTACCCCAAGTACCTAAGAAAATAGCAGAACCTGCCATTGCTGGATGTACACCAGAGCGAATAAGCGCTGGGATTAATAGAGCGCCTACCGCCGCCGCACAGCCTGCCGCTGTAGGCAACGCAATGTTGATTAAGAACGTAATAATAACGGCGCCAGGGATGATGATCTTAGTCATCTTTTTAAGGCCAGCAGAGATGAAATACACCATATGCTCTGTACATTTTGTGTATTCCATAACATAACTAAAACCAAGAACAGTACAAATCGTCGGTACAAGACCTGGGTTTGTCAGTTCTTTTACAAAAGCCGTCGTACCTGCCCCTAGATTACCACCAATAAAACACATCAATAGGCCCGACAATAATAAGACGAGCCGCGTTTCATACTGTTTAATAATAGCGATAAACGTCGCTATTACAATAATAATACCTGCAATAACCATATTCTATTCTCTCCTATATGTAAAAACAGTAGAAACAGGCTAAATCATTTCTACTGTTTATACACGAAATATCTCACAAAATCATGCACACACTATACAAGTTTTGTGTCTTCCAAACTTAGCTTTCTAAGCACTTTATCAAGGACTTCTGCGCCCGTTACAATGTCATCCATCTCAGCGAATTCCGCTGGATTATGACTGATACCATTAAGGCATGGAATAAAGATCATCCCCGTTGGCACATCATCAGCCCAGTGCATGGCATCGTGACCAGCACCGCTCGGCAGAGCCATATATTCTACGCCTAATGATGTAACAACCTCTTCGATTTCTCTAATCATAGCAGGATGCATCGCTACCGGATGATCTTGTGCAACAGGTTCAATTGTATAGGATAAGCCCCGTTTTTCTGCAGTAACATCGATAAATTCTTTAACTAATGTAACTACCGAGTTACGGGCAGCCTCAGAGATACTGCGGATATCTACACCTAGTTTCACCACGCCAGGAATAACGTTCATTGCCCCCGGTGTAACCTCTACAATACCGACGGTGCCTACTACTGGAGGTTCCTCTTGCATAGCGGCGATTTCCTCGATACCGAGGATAATTTTGGACGCCCCACAAAGCGCATCATGGCGCAAGTTCATCGGTGTAGCACCGCTATGATCAGCATTGCCACGAATGGTCACATAAAACCGTTCTGGTGCTGCAATCCCTGTGACAATACCGATACGTTTCTGTTCGTGCTCTAGTACCTTACCTTGCTCGATGTGGATTTCTGTAAAAGATTTTACAGGTCGCTTGTATTCCACCTGTTCAATTTCATCTGGATTTAAGTTGCGATTTTTCAAAACCTCGTATAAGGAAGTACCTTGTTTATCTGTTAAGCGATGCAAGTCTTGTACTGTCAGCTCACCGTGCATAGCCTTACTACCTAACGTAGAATCCCCAAAGCGTCCGGACTCTTCACACATAAAGGACACAACAGCAATCGTATGATCGTGGTCAAAACCATCATCATTCATGCTACGTACGGCTTCAATGGCAGACAATACACCGACAACACCATCATAATTACCTCCATTAGGAACACTATCCGTATGAGAGCCAACCATAACTACTGGTAATTCTGGATTCTTACCAAGCTTATAGCCAATGACATTGCCAAATCCATCCGTTTCAACAGTTAGTCCCGCATCAACCATGCGATCCATAATATATTGACGACCTGCCCAATCGGCATCGGTGAAAGCAAGACGATTAATGCCTTCACCAGGAGCCGTTAATTTTGACATCGCCTCAAAATCGTTAACTAAGCGATCCCGTTGAATCATAATAAACCTCACAATCTATATTATTTCAAGTAGTGAGCTGCAATAGTTCCTAATGCAATAATACCGTTAAGCATATCTTCTTCATCGATATCAAAGAGTGGGTTGTGATGTGGAGCTTTAATAGCGGAGCCTACTAGCATATATGTACCCATGCCACCGCGGCTAATTACGCGATTCAAGAAGTATGCACAGTCTTCACTACCGCCGCCACTATAATCTAATGGAACGTCTCTAAAGATACCAAGAGGCTTAATAATAGATTGAATTTCAGGAGCCAATTCATCGCTCATTTGGCAAGATGGAGTTTCACCTTGTTTTGTAATTTCATAAGTGCAATCATGCATTTCTGCAGCGGCTTTGATGATAGTTTCTGCACGGCCGATTACGTAATCATTGATTTCTGTAGTAGCCCCGCGAGTTTCTAATTTAAGAACTGCTGTATCTGGTGTTACATTGCGGCCAGTACCACTTTCAAAAATGCCAACGTTCATACGAGAAGCACCTTTACCATGGCGAGCAATGGCTTGTAAATTAAGCACTGCTGTACAACCTGCAAGCATTGCATTTTTCGCTTTATCTGGAGAGCTACCAGCATGAGCAGCATAACCGTGGAATACTGCATCTAGTTTTGTAGTAGCCAAGAAGCCATGGTTACTACAAGCAAAGCAGTTTGCATAATTTTCATTGAAGCCAATGTGCAAACCAAACATGTAGTCTACATCATCTACTACGCCGGCATTAACCATTGCCTTAGCACCGCGCACGCCTTCCTCTGCTGGTTGGAAGATTAGTTTAATAGTACCTTTGAATTGATCTTTATGACCTGCTACATATTCTGCAAGACCAAGACCCATTGTCATATGGGCATCATGACCACAAGCATGCATCGCTTTATCATGGCGAGAGCGATAGCCACCCTTAACCGGTGCATGTTCAGCCTCTTTAGATTCGATAACATCATTAGAGTCCATATCTACACGAAATGCTACTACAGGACCGTCATCACTGAACTTCATAGTGGCTACAATCGCTGTTTTACCAAAGCCCAATTTTTCTACTAGCTCTGGATTAGCACCTTCATCGATGGCACGAGCCATAGCAGCACTCATAACATCCTTACTAGGCAAGCCCATGCGAGAATCCAAATCAAGAACTTCTTCGCCTAACGCTACATCATAGCCCAAGGAAATGAGCGCTTCCGCAATTTTAGCAGCAGAACGATATTCTAGCCAAGCAGTTTCAGGATACTTATGGAAATCACGGCGCATTTCAATTAATGCTTCACGGCGTTTTTGTACGAAATCTTTTACAGACATACTTACCTCCTAAAATACAATAAATACCTATACTTCAACTATATGAAGAGCTACACAAGTAGCTAATTAAATAGTCAATCCATAACATGATGTACACAGCATTAAAAATTTCTATATACATCAATAATAATTCTTGTATCTATTATAACTTATATTGAGGTTTTTAGAAATAAAAAACATACACACTATGACTAATAAAGATACATAGTAGTATATGTTTTTTAGCAGTCGTTCTCTACTGTACCGCTTCCGCACAAAGCATTACGCCCTTAGTGTATGCTCTAAAAGAGCATACATACGTAGATCACACAATTTCTTCTTTATTTAATTTTTTTAGTACTTCTCGTTTAATTTGTCGTTGACGATCCCAAGCAATGATAAACACCGTAGCAATAATACAGATCATGCCAAAAATGCCGATGAGTCTGAATTCATTCCCCAGCAGTGCCCACCCAAATAAGGCAGCAGATATTGGTTCTAAGGATGAAAGTATAGAACCTTGTACGGCCCCAATGAGCCTTACCCCTTCCATATAGGCATTAAAGGATACCACTGTACCAAGTATGATGATGGCAAATAGCCCAAGCCAAGTCATACCGTCCCAAATCGCTTTCGATTCAAATTGTTGGAACATAAAAACAGATAAGATACCGCAGATAAACATGGCAAAACCAACTACAGACGTAGTGCCATATGTTTTTAAAAGCTCAATGGGCTGTAATGTATAGACACAAATACTGGCCGCCGATACGAGCCCCCAGAACAAGGCTTCTTCGTTGA